>CAZCUL010000268.1:0-4912 GCA_964501475.1 uncultured Verrucomicrobiota bacterium
GATGTCGATTTAACCACTTTCAATACCACCTGGGACCGCGTGGAGCGCGTTGTCCGGGGCGATACCAAGGCGGTCGTCCTCGTCCATCTATTCGGAAGAATGGCCGATGCTTCGGAATTTGCCGCTCGCTGTGGGCAACGAGGAATCGCCCTCGTAGAAGACGCCGCCTTGGCTTTGGGTGCTCATCAGGCCGGCCGTGCCGCGGGCACATTTGGAAAGGCGGGCTGTTTCAGCTTTCATCCACGCAAGATCATCACCACGGGCGAAGGTGGCGCGGTCTGCACCGACGATCCTGAACTGGCAGCAAACATCGAAAGCGACCGGAACTATGGAGCGGCCGCCACGGCATGGGAACGATTCCAGACGAATCGTGGCTCTCTAAACGGGTTTGAGAGGCTCGCCTTTAATTTCAAGATGACCGACATCCAGGCGGCGATAGGCATTTGCCAGCTTCCCAGGCTGTCGCGTTTCCTCGACGGGCGGCGCCGTATTGCGTCAACCTATCGGAAGGCCTTTACTGCAATTCCCGGGATCCGTCTGCCGCCACCTGCCGCGGAGGCTGAGAGTGACGTCCATCAGGCATTCGTTGGCCTCTGGAGCGAGGAGTCCCCGGAGAGGCTCTTAAAGGATGAACCGAGGTTCGCGGCGGCGGTGAATTCTGTGGCTCGCTTTAAGGATCGTATCGCGGAACAGGGTGTGGCCGTCTCTGATGCGGCTCAGTTTCTTCCGGCCCTGCCTGTTTTTAAGAGAGGCTCTGGACAGGGGGATGTGGGAGAGACTTGCCCGGCCGCGATGATAGCCGCTCATCTTGCTTTTGCCCTGCCCATTTTTCCAGGACTTGAGTCGGATCAAGTAGATCGCGTGATTGAGGCCGTTGTTTACGCGGCAAAGCACGAAAAAGACTGAGGATCGCTCGCCTTGGAAATACTGCGGTGCGCTATCGGCGAACTTTGGTGGATGAGAATAAGCTACGTTGATGGCGGGATGACGGCGCCGTGGCTGGTTTCGAAGTATGCCCAGGCTCTGGCGACCTCCCCGGGCGAAGTTGAAATCCTGTATCTCCGACCCAAACCGAAGGAGGCGGTGGAGGGACTCTTTGATGGAACTGTCCCCGTCCGGCGCTTTGGGATACCGGGCCGCCTTCAGCGCGTCAAGCAGCCGATTGCGAACATGCGGTTGCTCAGATATCTGGTGAAGAGCAAGACGGATTGCTGTGTTGCTAGTGATCCATTCTCGCTGCGGATCTGCGGGCTTCTCAGAAAACATCTCAAGTTCCGCCTCGTCTATACCCCCTGGGAATATTATCCCTGCCTCTCCTATGGCACCCAGGCGGACAAGGACGAATGGGCTGCCCTGGAGCGGAAATACATTCCTTTGGCCGCCGCGGTTGTATTGTTGGGAGATAAGCTGGCGGAAGAATACCGGCGGATTTTCACTGATCTGAACGGGCGCTTTCACGTTGTTTACAGCGGTTGGCCGGATGCGCAGGCGGTCCCTCGATCAGCTTTGCGAGAGAAGCTTGGTCTCAGGGCAGACCAGCGAATTGTTCTTTACCAGGGGATCATCAGTCGGAAACGCGGTCTGGGGAAGGTTCTGGAAGCACTGACCCGGCTTCCAGAAAACGTGGTTTTTGTGATGCTTGGCTATGGCTCAGATACCGAGTATTTGCGAGGGAGCATCAAGACTTTTGGCTTGAGCAGACGCGTTTTCATTACACCCGCTGTCCCTCAGAATGAACTTATGGCCTATACGGCGGGTGCGGATATCGGCATCATCCCAATTCCTAATCTCTGTCGAAGCTACTACCTTTGTAATCCCGGCAAACTGTTCGAGTTCATTGCAGCAGGCCTGCCGCTGGCTGTAAGCAACCTCGCCCAATTGGAATGGTATGTGAAAAGCCGCGGCCTGGGTGAAGTTTTTGATCCGGAGTCGCCAGAGGACATCGCCCGTGCGCTTCGCAAGCTGCTGGAGAACGACGACTATCGCGCCCAATGCGCGGCGCGCAGCCGGCAGGTCCAGCTCACTGAAGCGTCCTGGGAAATTCAATCCGAGAAACTGCGGCGAATCGTCTTTGGCGAGTAAACCCCAGCGCATTTTCCATTTTTCGCAGCATGCAAGTGGGTAAACAGATTCGGAAGCTTGCCGGTGAGTCCATGGTTTACGGCATCTCCGGTGTGGTCGCCAAAGCGATTGGCATCTTTTTAGTGCCGCTCTACACCCGCGTTTTCACGCCCGCCGATTATGGCGTCATGTCTCTCGTCCTGGTCCTGGCAAACCTTGCCTCGATCGTGGCCTTGCTCGGTTTCGATAGCGCCACAGTCCGCTGGTATTACGATTCAAATGCATTGGATGACCGGCGCAAGACCATTTCCTCGTTCTTTTGGTGTAATCTGACCACGAGCGCGTGCTTCGCCGCAGGGCTGGTCTTTTTTTCAGGAAGTATCTCGCTCGGCCTCTTCGGCACGAATCAATTTGGCATCGTCATCACTCTGGCAGGCGCAGCGCTTTTGGTCGATGTGCCTTCCCGGGTGCTGATGAGGTGGCTGCAATATCAGCGTCGCCCCAAAGTGGCTGTTGCTTTCACCTTGGGCACGATGCTGGGCACGATCGCGATGACCATCGTTTACGTGCTCGTGATGCGTCTGGGCCTTGCTGGAGTGTTTCTCGCGAAAATCAGTGTCCACTTTGTCACCGGCTGCATTGCCCTCGTGCTGCTTCGTCACTGGATTCCCATCAGTATCGTTTCATGGTCGCGCCTTCGCGAGATGCTCCGGTTCGGGCTTCCTCTTGTGCCGGCCGGTCTGGCCGTTTGGACAATGTTGTCCATCGATCGGGTGATCTTGAACAAATTCTGGCCGACGAGCGAAGTCGGCTTATACGCCATCGCTCTGGCTCTCGCCGGGGGGATCGGCCTCATTACTTCGGCCTTTCAGGTCGCCTGGGTTCCGTTTGCGTTCTCCATTCATTCGTCAAAGGGTTCCCATCTCGTATATGCCAAAGTCTTTGAGTTATATTGGTTTCTGGGGAGTGCAGGTTGTGTCGCCCTTGGGTTGTTTGCTCCTCTCCTGCTAAAATGGCTCACCACGGAAGCGTATTACCCGGCCGCATCAACTGTGTGGATCCTCGCGTTTTCGACTCTGGCGCAATGCGCCATTCACATTGCCGGCCTGGGCGCCTCGATTGCAAAGAATCCAAAACCGTACGCCTTCTCGACGATCGTCGGCCTTGTCACCAATCTTGCCATGAATTTTCTCCTCACCCCTGCCCTTGGCCGCACCGGAGCGGCCACAGCCGGTTTGGTTGGCAACATCGCCGCCCTGGTTTATCTCTTTCCGCGAAGTCAACGGGCGTTTCACATCCCATACCGGTGGCACGTGGGCGTGCTCTCCTTTGCCTTCTCCTGCGGCCTGCTCCTTTCCCACGGCTGGCTGCCTCCCGCTACGAGTGGGACCGGAATCCTGTTGCGAATCGGTGCGCTGCTTCTTTTTATCCCCCTCGGAATTGGACTGGGATTGATTCGGGGGGCTCACATCCGGCAGTTGTTCGGACTTTCGCTGCCGCAGCCATCCGATGGCACCCTTTCTCGATGAGGTTTTGAGTGAAGAAGCCCCAGGTTTTATTTTTGACTTACCATTTCCCCCCGAAGGAGGGGATCGCTTGCGTTCGCAGTTCGAATGCCGCCCGCCACCTGGCGCGCCTGGGATGGGGCGTTACGGTCGTGACGCCTCACGAAGCATTGTGGAACAAGAAGGACGATGGGGCACCGGGCGATGCGGAACTAAGCACAGAAGGAATCAACGTTGTCAGAACAGTGTACGACTTTAAGGGGTGGGAGTACACTGCCTTGTGGGAACTGCCGGAAAACAGCTTGCGCCGTTTTATAGGAACTACTCTGCGCAAACTCATCAAGCGCTTAAGCCCTACCTACGACCTCTGCTGGACGCGGGCCCTGAGACAGAGCTTCCCGCGGTTGGCTGCCAGGGAGTTCCAAGTGATCATGGCAACCGGTGCGCCATGGACCACATTCGTTTGCGCGCGCGAGTTGAGCGATCTCACCGGCCGACCCTTCGTTCTGGACTATCGCGATCTATGGACGACCGACACCCCCTACGGCGCAGCCCGATCGCGCCGGGAACAGGCCCTGGAGGCGGAGTTGTTTGCTTCAAGCGCCGCAGTGACCGTGGTCTCTCGAGGAATGCGGGAAACGTTGGCGGAGCGGTTTGGAAGCAGGCACAAGATCCACGTGGTAACCAATGGCTTCAACGCTGAGGAATTCAAGAGTGTCCGACCGCTTGAACTCAGGCAGCCGGCGCTGGTGTATGCCGGCACATTGGTGCCGCCCAAACGCACGCTTGACCCGGTGTTCCAGGCACTCTCTGCGCTCAAAGAAAGCCGATTGCCGGAGTCTTCGATTCCTACTGTTCACTATTTTGGCCCTAACGGCGCGTTGGCGATGGACTCCGCCCGAAAGTTCGGCGCGGACGATTACTTGCAGGTCTGGGGCAATCGGCCACGACGAGAAGCCTTGGCCGCCCTCAAAGCGGCTCACCTGGCTGTGGTGGTCACTTCCGTGTTCGACGAGAAAGGCGCGCCGATTCAAGGAGTGATCACGGGCAAGGTGTTTGAGGCGCTCGCCCTCGGACGACCGATCCTGTTGATCGCTCCGAGCCAGAGCGACGCCGCCACAGTCATCGGACCGCATGGTGTGAGATGCTCGGGCAGCGACATTGATGGCATTTGTGCGGCGATTCGGACCTATGTGGGCAAGTGGCATACGGACTATGATCCGCCTCCGGAGTACTCATGGTCCAGCATTGCCCGGAATCTGGATTGTGCTCTGAGCCAGGCTCTGAAAAGTTCTCCGTCGATTGACGGCCGCGACCAAAAGGGATTGGTTTCAACACATCAGAGC
>CAZCUL010000269.1:0-14627 GCA_964501475.1 uncultured Verrucomicrobiota bacterium
CGTGATCGGCTGTGGTGATGAACGTGGCTGGATAAGCCGTGCCTGGCCGGAGGCGGTGAAGAGGCGAGTAGGCGTAAAGATAGGGAAAGTCCTCCGGATTGTCGGCCGAGCCGTACTCGGCGGTCCAGGCCCAGCCAATCGTGAACTTGTGAAAGCGCAGCATGTCCATGACACCCACCGCCGGCACGGCCGCGGCGAAGAGTTCCGGACGTTGCGTCATGCAGGCGCCCACCAGCAATCCGCCGTTGCTGCCGCCGCCGATGGCCAATTGTTTTGGAGAAGTGTAGCGATTCGCAATCAGCCATTCCGCCGCGGCAATGAAATCGTCGAAGACGTTCTGTTTCCGTTCCTTCATTCCCGCCTGATGCCATTCCTCGCCGTATTCGCCGCCGCCGCGCAGATTTGGCAGCGCGAAGACGCCGCCCATTTCCATCCAGACCGAGACACTCGTGGAAAAGAAGGGGGTCATGCTGTTGTCGAACCCGCCGTAACCATAGAGGTAGGTGGGATTCCGGCCGTTTTGCTTCAGCCCCTTCCGGTGCGTGATGAACATGGGGAGCCGTGTCCCGTCTTTGCTCTGATAAAAAATCTGCCGGGTCTCGTATTTCTCCGGATCGAAATCGACTTTTGGCCTGCGAAAGGCGCTGCTCTCGCCGGTCCGCAGGTCGTGGCGGTAAATCGTGGTCGGCCTGGTGAAGCTCGTGAAAGCGTAAAAGGTCTCGGTGTCACGCCGCTTTCCCGGGAAACCGCCGACGCTTCCGATGCCGGGCAATTCCAGTTCGCGCACCAGCGCCCCGTCGCGCTCGAAGGTCTTCACGTGCGAATGGGCGTCCTTGAGATAAAACGCCACGAACTGGTCGTTGATCAGGTTTGCGCCCAGCAGGCGATCCCTGGTTTCCGGAACGATCTCCTTCCAGTGCCGGCGCTCGGGCTGTTTAATGTCGATGGCGATGAGCCGGCCCCGCGGGGCATTCAGGTCGGTCCGAAAATAGAAGACGGTTCCGACGTTGCTGATGAAATCGTAGGAAGCGTCGAACTCATTCAACAGCTCGACCACCCCGGCGCCGGCATCGCCCAGCTCTTGGTAGAAGACGCGATTGCGGGTGTCGGTCCCTTTCCAAACCGTAATGATGAGGTATTGGCCATCTTCAGTGACCGTCGGACCGAAGCCCCATTCCTTTTCGTCGGACCGATGATAAACCAGTTGATCGGCCGTCTGCGGAGTGCCGAGGCGGTGGTAGAAAAGCTTTTGAAAATAATTGACGCCCTTCAAGCGATTGGTCGAAGCCGGCTCGTCGTAACGGCAGTAAAAGAATCCCTGACTGTCCGGCGTCCAGGCTGCGCCGGAAAACTTCGACCATTGAAGCTTATCTTCGAGGTCGCGGGCGGTCTCAACTTCGCGCACTTTCCATTCCTGCCAATCCGAGCCGGCCGTGGAAACACTGTAGGCAATGAGATTGCCGTCGTCGCTTACCGAATACCGGCTCAAAGCCGCGGTGCCGTCGGCCGAGAACTGGTTCGGATCGATCAGAACGCGCGGGTCCGCGTCCAGGTCCTTCATCGTGTAGAGCACGCTCTGGTTTTGCAGGCCGTCGTTTTTGGTGAAGAAGTACCGGCCGCCCTCGCGAAAGGGGACGCCGTAACGTTCGTAGTTCCAAAGCTGCGTCAGGCGCCGCTTGATCCGGTCACGCTCGGGAATCTGTTCCAGATACCCGAAGGTGACTTCGTTTTGCGCGTCCACCCAGGCCTTGGTTTGCGGCGAATGATCGTCCTCGAGCCACCGGTATGGGTCGGCCACTTTTGTGCCGTGATAATCGTCCACCTGATCCACTTTGGCGGTTTCGGGATAGGCGAGCGCCGGCCGGGCCGAACCTTGATGGCGGTCTGAGGCGCAGCCTGTCATCAGGCAAAAGATGAGGCCGATTGCCTGAAAGGGAGAATTCCTGTGGTTCTGAGTCGGTGTTGACATGAATGAATGTAAATGCTTTTTGCGTGCATCGGCGGTCCCGGTCCATCGTCTCTGTCCCGATTTTGCAGCTAATCGATATACGCAAACCCGTTCGCGCACAACAAAACGTGGATGCCGGGATGCGGAGATTTTACGTTCCGCGAATGTCTCGCGCAACTCTCCGCTGACAAACGGCGGCAATGGTGGTTGAATGCGGCCCACGCATGAAATCCTTGATCTTCCTTATGATTGGATTGCCACTGATGGCGCTGGCCAGCAATCGGCCGGTGGGAAACCGCTTCGCCACACGTTCGGAGGTGATTGCTCGAAACGGCATGGCGGCCACCAGCCAACCGCTGGCCACGCAGGCCGCCCTCGACGTTCTCAAGGAGGGCGGGAGTGCCGTGGATGCGGCCATTGCCGCCAATGCCATGCTGGGACTGGTCGAGCCGCAAAGCTGCGGTATGGGCGGCGACCTCTTCGCCATCGTTTGGGATGCCAAGTCCGAAAAGCTTTTCGGGCTGAACGCCAGCGGGCGCTCGCCCCAAAGCTTGACGCTCGCTTATTTCAAGGAACTCGACCTGGCCGGCATCCCTGCCGAGGGACCGCTCGCCATCAGTGTGCCTGGATGTGTGGATGGCTGGTTCGAACTTCATGAAAAGTTCGGCCGTTTGCCGATGAGCGCCGTTCTCGCGCCGGCCGTTCGTTATGCCCGGGAAGGTTTTCCCGTGTCCGAAGTCATCGCGGAAGACTGGCGGAACAGCGCGCCGCGTGTGGCGGAGCAGCCCGGCTTCAACGAGATCTTCCTGCCGGAGGGGCAGGCGCCGGAGAAGGGCGACATCTTTCGAAACCCGGCCTTGGCCGAGGCGATGGAGCAGATCGGGCGCGGCGGGCGCGAGGCGTTTTATGGGGGCGACATTGCGCGGGCGATGGCAGCGTTTGTAAAGGAGCATGACGGCTTTCTTTCCGAAAAGGACCTGGCCGACCATCGGTCCGAGTGGGTGGAGCCGGTTTCGACAAATTATCGGGGGTACGACATTTGGGAGTTGCCGCCCAACACGCAAGGTTTGGCGGTGCTGCAAATGCTGAACATTCTCGAAGGATACGACATTGCCCGGATGGGTTTTGGCAGCGCGGATTACATCCATTGCCTGGTCGAGGCCAAGAAGCTCGCGTTCGAAGATCGGGCCAGGTTTTATTCGGACCCGGCCTTCAGCAAGGCGCCGCTCGAGAAGCTGGTGTCGAAGGAGTACGCCGCGGAGCGCCGCAAGCTGGTCGATCTTCAAAAGGCGGCCAACCGCTATGAAGCGGGCGGCGCTTCATTGAACGAAGGCGACACGGTTTATCTGACCGTGGCCGACAAGGAAGGCAACATGGCTTCGCTCATTCAGAGCAACTACCGGAACTTTGGATCGGGGATGACGCCGCCGACGCTCGGGTTTGCCTTGCAGAGCCGGGGCGAATTGTTCGCTTTGGAGGAAGGGCATGCCAACCTCTACGCGCCCGGCAAGCGTCCCTTTCACACCATCATCCCGGCATTCATCACCAGAAATGGGCAACCGTGGTTGAGCTTTGGTGTGATGGGCGGCGCCATGCAGCCGCAGGGACACGTTCAAATCATCGTGAACCTGATCGATTTCGAAATGGCCCTTCAGGAAGCCGGCGACGCCCCCCGCGCGCAGCACATCGGTTCTTCCGAGCCGACGGGGGCGGTCATGGAAGATGGCGGCGAAGTCTATCTGGAGTTTGGTTTCCCCGAAGAGACGGTGCGCGAATTGATGCGGCGCGGCCACAAGGTCGGGCACACTGGCGCGGGCACTTTCGGAGGATACCAGGCCATCCGAATCGATCCCGAAACGAAGGTTTACTACGGCGCGTCGGAATCGCGAAAGGACGGCCAGGCGGCCGGATATTGACCGGGCATCAGGGCGTGGATGCCGCGGTTGAAACGGCCGCGGCGCGGAACTTGAAATTGACCGGGCCGGCGGAAGAGTTCTGGCCTCCCTGGCTGCTCCATCCATACCAGACATATCCCGCTCCGTCGCAGCTCGCGCCGGGGACGGTGGTCACTTGTGTATCGAAACCGTACCAGGTGTCGGCGTACCATCCTTCTTCGCTCACCAGGTAATAGGTCGAACCCGCCGTCAGCGTGACCGGCGCCGCCAACGCTGCGTAAACAAAGTTGCCTGCAATCCCTCCGGCCATCGTGACCGTCGTCGCGCCGCCGACAACGTCATTCCCCGTCCGGCCATCGATCAATTTTACCCGGTGCTGCCGGCTGTTGCCGGGGGCATGCATGCGTCCGAGTGCGGTCACGCTGATGGGAGTTGCGCCCACGGTCAAACGCATCCCCACCCACCCGCCTTCGCTGCGGAGACGGCCCGGGACCGCAGCGGTGACAAAGGCGAATTCCTCGGTCGAACTTTCCTCGGCGAAATTGGCCGTCAGATTTCGCGCGCGATTTACGGTAAAGGTGTAAGCGGCGGTGTCGCTGACAGCCGAGTTGTCCTCAGTCCAATTCACAAAGCGAAAGCCGGGATTGGGCGCAGCCGTTACTGTGGCAGTGGCGCCGCTGGCATAATTGCCGCCACCGCCCGCCGTTCCTCCCTGAGCCGGGAACGCGCTCACAGTCACGGTATAAGTGCTGATCTCGCTGATGAAATTCGCCACGAGAGTTCGCGAGCCGGCGACCGCAAAGGCGTAAGTGGGCGAGGTGCTGACTTCGGCGCCGTTCTCCGTCCAGTTGTTGAACCGGTAACCCGGATTGGCATTGGCCGAAACCGTTGCCTGGGCCCCCGACCCATAGGTTCCCCCTCCGCTGGCTGTTCCGCCTTCGAGAGGCGTGGCCGCGGTGGTGATGTTGAAGGTTGCAGAGGCGCCTTCGGTGTACTTGAAACTGACCGGCACATAAGCGGTCGCCGGGCCGGAGGATTTGATCCATGACTGCCAGAAATAGACGGCGCCGTCGCAAGCGGCGACCGGCGAAGTCACCACGCGCGTATCCAGGTCAGACCACATGTCCTGCCAGGCATGCTCGCGGCTCACCAGGTAGTATCGAGTGTTCGCTTCGAGCGTAATGGGCGACGGCAGAGCCGCGTATTTGAACTGGCCGGTCTGACCCGGGCTCATCACAACTTCAGCGGCGCCACCGGAAACATCCGCGCCGTCGCCGGCCCGGACCAGCTTGACGGTGTGCGATCCTGAATTGCCCGCGAGGAAGGCGCGGCCCAGCGCCGTCACGGTGATGGGTTGGGGTCCAACCGTGATCTGCATCCCCACCCAGCCGCCAAAGTCGTGCCGGACGCGACCCGGCGTAAAGCTGGTAACAAAGCTTTGCTCCGCACCGCCGTTGTCAGGAGCGAAGTGGGCGACGAGATGGCGCGCGCCATCCACTGTGAAGGTGTAGCTCGGCGACGTGGCCACCGAATTGCCGTTCTCGGTCCAGTTGGCAAAGCGAAACCCGCCGCTGGCAGTCGCCTGGACGGTCGCGTTTGCGCCCGCGCCGAAGGTTCCGCCGCCGCTGGTGGTCCCTCCTTCAGCAGGTAACGCGGCAGTAGTGATGGAATGCGAAACAGGCTCCGGGGAGAAATTCGCCGCCAGGTCCCGGGGAGCGGTGGCCGTGAACGTGTAAATGGCTGAGACGCTGACCGTGTTGCCGTTCTCAGTCCAATTGACGAACTGATAGCCCGCGTTGGGCGATGCCGTCAGCGTCACCGCCGAGCCGTTGGCATAGCTGCCGCCGCCTGTGACGGTTCCTCCCGGCGCCGGAACCGGGACAGGGTTGATCTGGTGCGACGCGGCTGTGGCGGCGGCGTATTTAAAATTAACCGGCACATAACTGCGATGGACGTTCGGGATCGTCGTCCAGGGATAACCGCTGCCGAAATAGACCGCGCCGTCGCAACTGGCTGCCGAAGCCGTCTCCAGGCGAGTGTCGTAGTCATGCCACCAATCGCCTCCGGCGGATTCCTGGCTCACGATGAAATAGGGGCGTTGAGCCAGGAGCGTGACCGGCGCCGGGAGCGCACCGTATTTGAACTGGCCGGCAACCCCGCCTGCCATGGAGAAAGTAACGCTTCCGTTTTGCACATCCAGGCCGGTGACGGCATCGACAATCTTGAGGGAATGCGTTCGCGAATTTCCGCTGACGAAGAACCGGCCGAGCTCAAGCACGGTCAGCGCTTCCCCGGGCGTAATGCGCATTCCCACCCACCCGCTGAAGTTGTTTCGGGCTGTGCCCAGGGTTACGCCGGTGACAAACGCCGCCGCGACCGTTGTTCCCTGGCTATTGGCTGCTGCGTTGGCTTCGTTCGAGGCGGCGCTTTCGCCAAATGCGTTCACCGCCGTCACCACGTAGTAGTATCGCGCTCCCGGGGTGAGGCCGCTATCGAGGTAAGCCGTATTGGTCAAGGCGGTCGCGATCACCGAATACGGGCCGCCCGCGGCCACAGCCCGTTTGACGCGATAACTCACCGCCTGGGCGGCCGTATCCCAGTCCAGGGCAATGCGGTCGTCTTGCGCGTTCGCAGTCAGGTTCGGAGGCGGCTGAGGGGGTTCCGCCGGGCTATCGAACATCGCCTTCAAGTTCAAGCGCCCGCCAGTCACAGTTTCCGTCAGTGAAGCTGTCGGCGTGGCCTCGGCCGCATTGAGAAGAAGCTCCCTGATCTGCCGGGCGGAAAGAGCGGGATGGGCTGAGGCATAGAGCGCGATGGCGCCCGCCACATGGGGGGTGGCCATCGAGGTGCCGCTGTAATAGCCGTAACCGTCGTCGGGAAACGTCGAGAGAATGAAGACGCCGGGCGCGCCAAGATCGACCTTCGAGCGCCCATAATTGGACCAGGTCGCTTTCGCGCCGCTGGCATCGATGGCCGCGACGGCGATGACCGCGTCGTAGTCCGCCGCGCTTTCCAGGATTGTCCCGGTCGAAGTGTCGTAATTGCCGGGATAGGTTGCGGCCAAATCGTTATTCAGCGCGACGTCGTTATCGTCGCCGTTGCCGGCGGCGGCCACGAAAAGGATGCCGGCTTTTGCGGCGCGTATGATGGCTGCGTGCAGGGCCTGGGAATAGCCGCCTCCGCTCCAGGAGTTGTTCAGGACCACGATGTTCAATCCGTGGCGTGTTTTCAGGTCCACCAGATAATCGATGGCTTGCACGGCGTCCGAGGTGATTCCGCCGTCCGGCCCGAGAAATTTTGCGCAAATCAAATTCACCCGCCAGTTCACCCCCACGACTCCCCGCCCATTGTTTCCTGCGGCGCCGATTGTCCCGGCGACGTGCGTTCCGTGATCGTCGTTGGCCGAATCATAAATCTCGTTGTTGTCGTCGTGGAAATTCCAGCCATGCACATCATCGATATAGCCGTTGCCGTCATTGTCGATGCCGTCGGCCGGGTCGAACGGGTTGACCCAAAGGTTTGCCGCGAGGTCGGGATGATCCACCTGGATCCCTTCATCGATGACGCCCACATAGATTTCCGGCGAACCGGTATGGCCTCCTTCCCACACCGCCGCGGCTTCGCTTCCGAAAGCGTTGGCCGGTGAAGTGTTTTTCCCGTAAAGACCCCAGAGATTCCCGGCCGCCAGATGCGGGTCGTCCGCGACCACCTGATGTTGATAAACCCAGTTCGGCTCGACAAAGAGAATGGCGGGATGGTTGCGGAGACGTTGCAGCACTTCAAGCAACGGCACGGGCGTCTGGACCCGGGTCAGCCCCGGACGCCCGGCGGCTTGCATCTGCCTGGTCAAAATATGGCGCTGGACGTTTAATCGCCCGCGGGCGAGAGCGTCGGCCACGAGCGCATTGCCCGCCGCCGGATTGAATTGGATCAATGCCTCGCCCTGGGCGTGGCGGCGCGCTCGGTCCGCGCCCATGGCGGGAGCGAGCTGGAATTTGGGGGCGGCGCAGACCTCGATCAATAATCCGAGGAGCGCCCCCAAACACCAGACCCTTTGGTAAGACCCGCGCGACACGTGCATAGTCGTTGATCTCGGGGCGATTCAGCCACTGTCCTGCATGCTAAAGACAGTCCGCCTGCCTGTTCGTCCCGTGGAGAGTTCAGTTCATTTACCCCCGCCGAGGGCGTCTGTCAAATGCCGTGGCCAAGGCGGTGAAGGGCGTGCGAATGCGTGAGAAATCGGGTCGGACCACTAAGCTAAGTGCCGGCTTCGGCGGAAGTCACCTTCCCGAGCATTTCGTAGAGCTCGTGGATCTTCGGCGGTTTGCTGATGACCGCGTCCACCTGGGCGGGCAGTTCGCCATCTTCCTTCATGATCGTGCCCCAGCCGGTGAGCATGATGATGGGGGTGCGTGCCGACTCGCGTTTGAGAGTTTTGGCCAGTTGATTGCCGTCGAGATAGGGCATGCCCAAATCGGTGATCACCACATCGAATGGTTCGCCCCGCCGCCGGGCCGCGCGGAAAGTTTCCAGGCCCGCCTGGCCGCCGTCGGCCACTTCGACGCTGTGGCCGCCGCTTTCCAAAAGCTGCTTGAGCATATCGCGCAGCAGCGGTTCGTCGTCCACGCAGAGGACGCGCAAGCTCGGAAGCGGGGTTGCCAGCCGGGGTTTTACAGCGTCGGCCTGCGGCGGATGTTCCCGCACCGGGAAGATCAGGCGCATGGCGGTGCCCTGGTTGCGGTCGCTTTCCACTTCGATGGCGCCTTCGTGGCGTTCCATGATGCCGTAAACCATGGCCAGTCCGAGTCCCGTCCCGCGTTTGCCCTTCGTGGAGAAGAACGGCTCGAGGCAGCGCTTCCGAGTCTGCTCGTCCATGCCCACCCCGTTGTCGCGCACTTCCAAAATGGCCTGCCGGTGTTCCCCATGCGCGCAATGGTCCCAGCCGCGCAGCCGGGTGCTCAAGGTGAGTTTCCCGCCCCCGGGCACGGCATCGACAGAATTCAGGATCAGATTGGTCAAGGCTTCCCGAAGCTCGCTCTCATTGCCCAGGACATCGGGCAGACCCGGTTCCAAATCGGTCTCCATCTCGACCACAATGCCGCGGGCCTGCGGAATATCGCGCCAGCGCGGCCGGGTCAGTTCCAGGGTCTGCTCGACCATTTTGTTGAGGTTGACCAGCACGAGCGGATCATTCTCGTCGCGCCGCCGGTAGAACTCGCGCATGCGGGCGACGATGCAGGCAATGTCCTGCCCGGCGGTGCGGATATTTTCGAGTTTGTTGCGGGCGGGCGGGCGGAGCGATTCGGTATCCAGGAGCAGTTCGGAATACACGGTGATGGGGGAAAGCGCATTGTTGATGTCGTGGGCGATGCCGCTGGCCATTTGGCCGAGCGCGCGCAAGCGGTCCTCCTGCATGACGGCCTGCTGGGTTTGCCGCAACTCATCGTAGGCGTTCTGCAACTGGGAATAGAGTTTGGCCTGATGCGCCGCCAACGCCACCGCCTCGCCCAGCATGCGCAAGAATTCGCATTCCCCGCTGCTGAACGCGTCCTCCTGCCGGCGGGCGGCCAGTAGAATCCCGAACAGTTCACTTTCAACCATGAGCGGCACCGCCACCGCCGAGGCGAGCTGAGACCGTGCAAGCCGCGCCGGAATGGATGCCGGCGAGCCGGCAGTATCGGGCAGATAAACCATTTCTCCGTGCGAGCAGGCCGCAAAGCCGGTTTCGGCCAGCGAAAGGTCCTTCACAAAGACATCCAGGGCGGTCTCGCTGCCGCTGGCCGGCCTGGCGCTTCGATGGGTCGCGAGGGTGATGGCTTGCGTGGCCGGATCGAACAGGTAAACCCTCCCGAAATCAATCGGCAACTGGTCCTCCAACTGCCGCAGGACTACGTGCACGATGCTTTCGAGGTCCTGGCGATCAGTAATGGCGCGGGTAATGGAGTTCAGGAGGCTGATCCGGGCCAATTGCTGATGAAGACCCTCTTCGGCCTTGCGGCGCTCGGCGACTTCCAGTTCCAGTTCCTGAGTGCGTTCGGCCACCCTCTTTCCCAGTCCGTCATGCGCCGCTTGCAACGCCGCGTCCCTCTCCTGGATCTGGGCCAGCATTTCGTTGAAGACCAGAATCAGGTAGCCCAGCTCGTCCCGGCCGTGGCAGGGAACGCGCAGCGAATAGTCCCTTTGAGTCGAGACTGTCATGGCCGCCTTGGAAAGGTTCAGGAGCGGCTCGGAGATGACGCGCTGCAATCTGATCGAAAGCAGGAAGGAGACGAAGGTGGCTCCCAGAAGCACCGCGGCGCCAATCCCGAGATACTGCGCCAGTCGGCGGTGTATGCCGCTCAGGTCACCCCGAATGTAAATGACGCCAATCAGCTCGCCTTTGGAGACAATCCGGCGGAAGAGGTGCAGGTATTGTTCGCCAAACTCGTGGCGGTCTTCCGCGATCGGCCGGGCTGGAAGCTCCTCCTCGAGAGGCCCGCTGGTGAATCGGACGAAGATGCGCGCCTGGTCGTCGTAAATACAGGCCGCCAGAATGTGCTCCTCGTTGGCGAGCCCTTGCAACAGCTCCTGCGCCGTGTCCCGATCTTCGAATTCGAGGGCGGCGATGCTGGAAGCGCCAATGATCCCCGCCAGCGATGCGAGGCTCTGCACCCGGCTTTTGCGAAACGTGATGGCGTCGTAGGTCGTATAGGCAGCGCAGGTGATGAGCAAGGCGACGCCGGAACAGAGGAGGCTGATGAAAACCTGTTTGCGCTTGATGGAAATGTTGCGGAACATGGCGGACTACCTGTTCAAGCCCGCTCGCCGCTTCGCTTGCGCCGAGACGTCTGAAATTGCCTTGTTTACTTTCCCGGACTTCTCTCCAAAGGCGTCGCCAACAGGGTGCCGCCTGGGAAAAGGGCCGTTTTCCACCAAAATTCGATCGAAATGGGGCCTTTGCATTGCCGTCGTACCGGGGAGCAGCTTAGGTGCCTTCCATCTTTCATTGTCCTGATAGACAAGGCTAAGCGTTTGGAAACAAGTGCTTCGGGGGGCGGAATTCCAATGGCATCCGCCGTCACCGGGATGGATTTCGAAGGGCGCCCCGGGGCGTGAACTCAGCACTACTCGAAGGCCGCTATTGGGCACTCGGAGACTCGGAGCGGATGAACCTTGATCGCGTCATTCGAATGCCATCTGCGCGAGTTTTGGCGGTCGCTCGCAATCGCTTTGTGCTGCTTGGCAATGGCGGAGGGGATTCGTTCCCCGGCGGCTCCTGTTTTCGCGCGTGGCTTGCACGCGAAAAGAAGATTACGTGCGCTTCGCAAGCCGGAGCAGAACTCGAGCTTGCAGGCTGCACGCGAGGTTCGATCCTCCGTTTGGAGAAACGCCGCAAAGCCGTGGAAATCCGCAGGCAATCATCCCGAGGCACAATTCCCGCTATTTGGGTGGAAACGACAAAACAGCTAGAAAGGGTATTATGAATAACGCACTGCACGAACTTTTCCTGGACGAACTGGCGGACATTTATCACGCCGAACAGCAACTCGTCAAAGCGTTGCCTAAAATGGCCAAAGCGGCCGAGAGCGACGACTTGCGCGAGGCGTTCGAATCGCATCTTAAGGAAACCGAAACGCACGTCTCCCGCATCGAGAAAGCCTTCAAGGAGCTGGGCGAGAAGCCCAAACGGAAACGATGCAAAGGGATGGAAGGCCTGCTCGAGGAAGGCAAGGAAATGCTTTCGGAAAAGAAGGACGAACCCTCCCTTGATGCGGCCTTGATCGCGTCGGCGCAAAAGGTCGAGCATTACGAAATCGCCAGCTACGGATCGCTCTGCGCCTGGGCAAAGGAGATGGGCCACCAGGGCGCGCTTCGATTGCTCAAAGAAAACCTCTCGGAGGAGAAAGAGGCCGACGAAAAGCTCACCTCTATCGCGGAGGACGTCGCCAACCTCCGCGCCGAAGCGGCGGCTGCCTAGATAAATCCTGAGCCCTGCCCGAGGAAATCCCACAAGGGGCCCGGGCAGGGCCTGGCGCTTACGTCTGCGTTTGAAAGTGCCGTCGGGGGCCGGGTCCCCTCTTCATCGGGCCACCAGCCAGGTTCCTGCGAGGCGGTCATGTAAACCTCGTTCCGGCCGGACCAGCGCGGAGAACGTTCCGGCAAGGCCGATCCCGCCGGAAATAATGGCGGCCAGAATGAAACCGCGTTGTCCGGCTTCGTAGCCGAGGCCAATCACCCACGGTTCCTGATAAGCCGCCTGCAAAACAGCCATCCCGAAGACCATCCACGGCAGCCAGCCGACAAAGCTCCGCCAGGCCATTCGCAAACGCGACGCTCTCCGCCCGGTCCGCGCCACGATCAGCACTCCCGTGAGTTGCAGAAGCACAACCGAGCGAAAGAGAAGGGAGATGAAGATGGCGAGCAGGCCCCAGAAGAAAATGAGCCCCCCTGTCAGCCCGGCGCCATACCAGATGTAACCGCGCCGCTCCTCCGTCCGAACCTTTCGCAGCATCGGCTCCGCAAGCGCTTTGGCTGCGGCTAAATCTTCGGCTGCAATAGAGGGATGGGCCGAGACGGCGTCCCTGAGGATGTCCCGGTGGGTCGTGCTCAGAACTGCCCTCACTTCGGAGCGCTGCCAGAATCCCGCCTCATGGGCGAGAGCCCGGAACGCATCGGCGATATACATCTTAAATAACCGCCGAAGGTCCTCGGCGTCCCCAAACACGCCGGTGTCGTATTCGAAGACGTGGTAGGTTTGTAAAGCGCGGCGCAAGGACGGGCCCTGCCCATACTGCTCCTCCCAAAAGCGGTCGAAGCGCTGTTGCTTCACGTAATCAAAAATCATCGCGAAAGTGATCGTGCACATCAGTAAAAGGGGTGGCAGCGCCAGCGTAAGGAGGCGGCGCTGCCGGCTGATTGTGGCCGGTTTATTTACCAGAGAGCGGAGGTTGGCCAGGAGGATTTCAACCGCTTCGAATGCCCGGGCGCGAAGCTGTTCCAGAAATGGCCGCGCATGCATTGGAAGCGGGGGCGTTGGATACGATTCCTTTGCGGTCGCAGGCGGGGTTTTCCGCGGCGGCGCCCCTGCCGCATAACGACGCTCCAGACAATACCTGGCTGCCTCATCCAACAGAGCCTGCGTGGAGGAAACGTCGCTGACGTTCTGTCTGGAGAGCGGCTCGGCTTGATTGCTTACGCGGGGGTGAGGAAAATCCAGGAGGACCGCTCTGCCGCCAGCCGTAATCCAAACATGGTCCAAGCCGATTTGGCTCGGCAGGGAATCATCCTTTTGCCCGGCGTAAAGCTCCTCTGCCAGGTCCAGCAGCCAATATCGAACCACTCCCCACGATTGCGGAGGCAATTCGAGAAGAGGCCACCCCTCCACAGCCTCGTAAGCGTCCCAGGCGCGCTCCGAGCTCAAGCGTTGTCCGTTCAGCCAGCGCAACCGGCCCGGCCGGCTCAAATCACGGCGCCGCGCAGACACAGCCGGCGCCCCTGGCCGCTGCGACACAATCCAAATGTGCCGGCGAAGAACCTCATCATAGCCCAGAAGAAGTTCCGCGCCTTGAAAGCGTCCAAGAGAACCGACTACTGCGTAGGGTCCCAGCCGGGCGGATATTGTGTGCGGTTCGGCTTCAGGGGCCGCCAGCCCGCCACTCTTCGCCGCAGACCGGGGGAGACGGATTTTTTCCCGGGCAGGCGTGGCCGCTTTCAGAATCACCCGCGTGCGGCTGATCAAATCGTGCAAAGCGGCAAAGCCATTCGCGCGCCGCATAGTGACGAACAGGAAAGCCAGCAACGGAATGCTCAGAATGTCCGACAAGTTCCAGTCACTCATCAAAACAACCTCGCGCAGCGCCTCGCGGCTGAGGAAGAGCGCTTGGATCACATATGGCAGCCAGGAAATCGCCAGGAAAGCCAGGGCGCGCACAAATGCGGGCCCAAAACCAGCGAAGTGACCGCTCAGATTCACGACCCGCAACCGGCAAAGCGCCTTTCCGAGCGAAGCACCCCACAGACCTTCGGGGATGGCGAAGTAGAGCACTGCCCACAAGAGCGAGCCCATGGCAACCAGGGCCGCGACCGGCGAACGTTCGTAGGCCAGGTAGCTGACGGTGTCCCAGCCGGTGAGGGCTGCAAAGGTCAGTTCCGGTGTGCAGGCGATCGTCAAGTCGATGAGTCCGGCAACAAACCGAAGTCCAAGCGTGGCGGGACTTGCGCCCGAGCTGCTGTAAGGCAGGAGGGCCTCCCGCAGAGCGCTGTAGCTGGCATAGCGATCGGCGCGCGACTTGGCCAGGCAGCGCATCATCACGCGCGAAAGCCCCTTGGGCAGCTCCGGCCGAAGCTTCGTCGGCGGCTCAGGCGCGCGGTCGAGAACTTCAGTGATCAGCCGCACCAGATCGGGCGCATCGTGAGGCGGCTTGCCCGTCAGCAAATAAAACAGAGTGGCCCCCACCGAATAAATATCCGAGGCCACATCCAATGATTCGCCCCGCAGTTGTTCAGGCGACGCAAAGGAGGGCGTTCCCAAGACCGAACCGCTCGCTGTCAGCATCGATTCTCCCCGCGCCAGAGTCGAGATGGAGAGCCCAAAATCGCCGACCTTGACTCTGCCATCCGGCGCTACGAAACAGTTGGCCGGTTTGATATCCCGATGAAGCACGCCGGTGGCATGCGCCGCTTCGAGCCCGGAAATGATCTCGAGTATGGCATCCACGCCTTCCCGCACGGGCAGCGGCCCTCTCTTGCGAACCTGCTCCTTCAAGGTCCCTCCTTGCACCAGCTCCATGGCTATCACCGGAACG
>CAZCUL010000270.1:0-3999 GCA_964501475.1 uncultured Verrucomicrobiota bacterium
AGGCCGGTGGTGAACATGTGGTGGGCCCAGACGATGAATCCGACCACGCCAATCGACACCATCGCGTAGGCCATGCCAAGGTACCCGAACACCGGCTTGCGCGAAAACGTGGAGACGATCTGGCTTATGATGCCGAACGCCGGCAGCACGATGATGTAGACCTCGGGGTGACCGAAAAACCAGAACAGGTGCTGCCACAGCACCGGATCGCCGCCGCCGGCGGGATCGAAGAACACAGTCCCGAAATTGCGATCCGTCAGCAGCATCGTCAGGGCGCCCGCCAGCACCGGAAGCGCCAGCAGCAACAAGAACGCAGTGACCAGGATCGACCAGACGAACAGCGGCATGCGGTGAAGCGTCATCCCCGGAGCGCGCATATTGAGGATCGTGGTGATGAAGTTGATCGCCCCCAGCACCGATCCGGCGCCGGCAACGTGCAGAGAGAGAATGGCGAAGTCAACCGACGGCCCGGGATGATAGATCGCGGTGCTGAGGGGTGGGTAGACAGTCCAGCCGGTACCCGGACCCGCCCCGACCAGAGCCGCCATCAGCAGCAGCACGAAGCCCGCCGCGGTAAGCCAGAAACTGATGTTGTTCATCCGCGGGAACGCCATGTCGGGCGCGCCGATCATCAGCGGGACGAACCAGTTGCCGAAACCGCCGATCAGCGCCGGCATCACCACAAAGAAGACCATGGTGAAGCCGTGAGCCGTCACAAGAACGTTATAGAACTGGAAATCCTCGATGAACTGGATTCCCGGTCCGGCGAGTTCGAGACGAATGAGTCCGGACATCAAGCCGCCCACTATCGCGCCGATGATCGACAGGATGATATACATCGTGCCGATGTCTTTGTGATTCGTCGAGTAAACCCAACGCTTCCACCCGGTCGGATGATGCGCGTGTTCGTCGTGCCCCGCGGCAACTCCGTATGCCATCGTCAAACCTTCCCTTTACTCCGCAAGTTCTTACGACTTCCGCCGTTAGCGCGCGTACCTCTGGGTCGCCGCAACATCAACGGCGGGACGAGACTCCCGGCTGGCAAATTCTTCCTGCGCCTGGCTAACCCATTCGGCAAACGCCTCTTGGGACACGGCATGGACCTCGATCGGCATGAAGGCGTGATTGATCCCGCAAAACTCCGAACACATGCCGTAATAGACACCTTCCTCGGTGGCACGGAACCAGCGCTCGTTGATTCGGCCGGGTGTCGCGTCGGCCTTGATCCCGAGCGCGGGCACCGCCCAGGAATGAATGACATCCTCACCGGTCATCAGGACCTGAATGTTGGTATTGACGGGCACAACGACATGGTTGTCCACAGTCACCATACGCGGCTGCCCATCCTCCAGTTCGTCGTCCGGCACGATAATACTGTCAAACGTGAAGTCGCCGTGGTCGGGATAGCTGTAACTCCAGTACCATTGATGGCCGGCCACCTTCAGGGTCATATCGATCTCCTGAGTGCGGTCATGGAAGTAAAGCAGCCTCAAGCCCGGGATTGCGATGATGATCAGAACCACCACTGGCAGAGCCGTCCAGATGACCTCAAGCACGGTATTATGGGATGTTCGCGAGGGCACCGGGTTGCGCTTCGCATTGAACCGGATAATGCAGTAACCGAGGATGGCAAGGACCAGAGCCACAATTGCCGCCTGCACGAACAGCAGCAGATTGTGATAGCTGACCACACCTTGCATCACCGGGGACATCGGTTCCTGAAGCGAAAGCTGCCAGGGGCGAGCCAAACCTTCGGCGGCCCAAACCGGGTTGACCAACCCGACCAGTCCAACAGCAAGCAACACCGCGAGCAATGGCACTTTGTTCAGCATGTCCCCTCTTCCATCCGTCCGGGGCTACCCGCCCATCTTCTACCGCTTCAATTTACGTGGTTCCGTCCCCAATTGGGAGTCGAACATCGCGACGATCGAGGCTGATGTCCCGTGTGCGGCTTCGCCGTCGTCAACAGCCCTTTTCTCCCCTCGCAACCATATATTTGAAGTCAGAGGTTAGCTAACATGAGAAAAACCGCATGAAAAGGATTTTCTTTCGCAACTGGGCAGTGTAGGTGTCCCGGGTCGGGATTGCGGCGGGGATTGGGATCGGGTCGACCGGTACAGTCACAAACGGGCGACAAAGGGTGAGCGGCGAATGAACAACTGGCGGGTGAACAAACGGATTTTTGGGGCGGTGCTCGCAGCGGCGGCCCTGCTGATGTACGCAAGCATCTTTTTCAAGGTGGCATGGGGATGAGGCCCCAGCGGTGCAAACATCAGCCACAGCGCCGATAGACGATCGAGAGAAATGTTAGAAATTCACGATCTTCCTCATGTCAATGCCGCTTTGAACGGAGCGACAATCGTTTTTCTCGCCGGCGGTTTGTACTTTATCCTGAACGGAAAGCCCGAGCGCCACAAGGCGTGCATGGTCGGTGCACTTGGGGTTTCGGCGGCCTTTCTGGTTACCTACCTCGTCTATCACTTCAACTCCGGTCTGGCCCAATTCGGCGGCACGGGCGTTGTTCGTCCGGTCTATTTTGCCATCCTGATCGCGCATATCATCATTGCCGTAGTCATCACGCCGCTGGTTCCGATTACCGTGTTTCGGGCACTTACCGGAAGTCTTGACCGGCACAAGCGGATCGCGCGCTGGACTTGGCCGCTGTGGATGTACGTCGCCGTCTCCGGGATCATCGTCTACGTTATGGCTATTCACCTCTACCCACATGCGCAAGGGCCTTATGCTCATGGTTAGTGCGGCGCCGCAGGCCGGCTCGCCACCACAAGCCCGAGCGGCCGCCGATGCTTTTGTGGCCCCCGATGCCTTCGCAGCCGAGACTCTCGGCTCCGCGCTTCGCAGCGAGTTGCGGGCGTGGTGCGTAATTGCCATCGGTTCCCTTGCCATTGCCGGAGTGTTTGCATTCCTCCTCGCCGTCTCCCGGGTACCCGGCATCGAGTCTCTGTTCTCCTGGCCGGTGGGTTTCTTCCATAAAGGGCTCGTCATCCACGTCGTGTTTTCGTTCGTGGTCTGGTTCCTGGCAGTTTTCGGCGGTCTGTTGGTCGTCGCAACGCACGCGGTCGCGGGAGCGTCGCCGCGCCTCACCGGCCTTGGCCGGGCGGCCACGATAGGAATGGCGGCTGCGCTTCCGCTGCTTTTCGTGCCAGCGCTCCTCGACCGCGGCGAGGCCACGCTCAATAACTACGTGCCGACCATCATCGACCCGATGTATTATGCAGGGTTGTTCACGATGGCCGCAGCGATGGTCCTGGCGGTGGCGCGTCTGCTGGTCAACCTTCCTGGCCGCAGAGCGGGTAACCAGGCGATGGTGCTTGCCATGACGATGAGCGCGGCCGTCTACCTCGTCGCGATCATTTGCTTCGCCATGAGCGGTTCCCTGCTCTCGGGTCAGACGCCTTCTTACGCCTTCAACGAGGAGTTGTTCTGGGGCGGCGGCCATGTGCTGCAGATTCTCAACACCCAGATGCTGATCGTCGCGTGGATGTTCCTTGCAGGCGCGGTTCTCGCTCCTCCCGCCGGGTTGGGGCGTCCCGCGATGATCGCTACCGTCTTCCTTGCCGGCGTTGCCCTGCTGGCCCCTTGGTTTTACGTCATCTATCCACCGTTTGCAGCAGAGCAGACGCTCGCCTTCACCAGCCTGCAGTATGCGCTGGGACCGGCAGCGCTGGGAGTTGCTCTCGTGATCGCCGCGCAGTGCGCCAAGGGCGGCGTTTCCTGGCGAGAGCCCGCATTCCTCTGCTTGACGTTGTCAGCAGCGCTGTTCATGATCGGCGGCGCATTCGGGCTGTTTGTCGATGGCACGGATACACGAACGCCGGCCCACTACCATGGCGTTATCGCCGCCGTCACACTCGCGTTCATGGGGCTGTTCTACACGCTCTTCCTGCCGGCTCTGGGCCGTTCTCCAGCGCCTGGAAAGGCGCTTCGCAACCAGATCTTCCTGTTTGCCGGCGGCCAGCTCATGGCCTGCATCGGTCTCTT
>CAZCUL010000271.1:0-5861 GCA_964501475.1 uncultured Verrucomicrobiota bacterium
GTTTGGCCCTGCTTTCGGCGTTTGCATTTATTGCCGTGAGTGGATACGGAATCGCGGATTTGCGGGAATGGGTTGAAATGTCGCGCCAGGCCTCCAGCGGTTACTACGAGACTGGGTTCAGTTTCTTCACTTTTGTTGGGCGCTATCAATCATTTCTAACCCCGTTCCTGGTCCTGTTGTGCCTGGTGGGCCTGGTGGGATTTGTGCGTGGCAGGCAAGCCTTGATTGCAAAAGTGCTCGTCGCGTGGCTGCCGCTTTTTCCGCTGGTCTATCATGGAGCGCCCAAGCTCCTTTTGCCGGTAGTTCCGGGGCTACTGCTTTGTCTTGCGGGCGGTTTGAAACAGTTTTGCTTCGAGCCGCTCCCCGGGAAGCTGCCCGCAATTCTGAGAACTGGCGTGGTCGTTTTCGTCCTCGTCCCCTGGCTGTTGGGAGTGCGCATTTATTCTCATGACACGCAATGGGGGCCGGGGTTTCAGGTGCGGATCGCTGGGAGAGATGTCGAGCATGGGCAAGACGACAATGCCAAGCTTCGCAACATATCGATCTCGCGCGTTCGGCTTGCCTTCGGAGCGGGGTTTGCCGTGGCTACCCCGGAAGGGCCTCGACCGGTGGGTGGTTTTGCAGCGGTGCTGCTCGGCGGCAAATGGCGTTCGTTGGCGGTTGAGATCGAGGAAGAGCGACAAAACTTGATTCGACAGGCCGTGGGTTCGGATAAACCGATCCTTCAAGACGATGGCAATTCCCTGATCATCGTGCACCTCCTTGCGAACGGCTTTCATACGCAGGAACCGCGGAAACTCTTCCGTGAAGGTGTCAACGAGCGGCGCTTCATCAAGGGCGAAAGGCAGGTCACCGTTTTGCAGCTTCAGGAGCGGCCTTCGCTTTTCGACACCGAACAGATTCGCCAACTGATTTTGCGCCGCGATTTGGATGAGGTCTTCTTTTACAGCAACTATTCGTCATCTTTGAAAAAACTCTTCCGTGTCGCTCCGGCTTCGGCCGAACCGCTTGGTCCGTTCTCTGCAAAAGTGAGCCTCCGCGAGTTGGAAACGGCGCTGCAGAGCGGCGCAACAAATTCAAGAGTGGCCCACGCGGAACCGGTGCCTCAATGAAATCGCTCCGACAGTTGCTTGAGAATTGGTCGCCGGACGACCCTTTGGCCGCCGGTGGCTCGCTAATCATTGGCGAAGTCGCCCAGGCGCATGACGGGAGTCTCGGATTGGCGCATGCGTACGTTGACGCTATTGCAAACACCGGAGCAGACGCAGTCAAATTTCAAACGCACATTGCTGCGGCGGAAAGCACGCCTGAAGAACCCTGGCGTATCAAGTTCAGCCCGCAGGACGAGAGTCGCTACGCTTACTGGAAGCGGATGGAATTTACCGAGAGCCAGTGGGCGGGGCTGAAGCGCCACGCAGAACAACGCGGCTTACTCTTCCTGAGTTCGCCATTCTCTCTCGAGGCAGTCCAAGTGCTGGAGCGAATCGGGGTGCCTGGCTGGAAAGTCGCTTCCGGCGAAGTGAACAGTGCCCGGATGTTCGAACGAATGGCCTCCAGCGGGCTGCCGATATTGCTCTCGACCGGGATGAGTTCCCTGGGAGAAATAGATGCGGCCGTCTCGCGAATCCAAGCCCGGAAGTTACCCGTGGCTGTGCTGCAATGCACCACAGCCTACCCTTGCCCCGCAGAGAAAGTGGGTTTGAACCTGATGCAAACTTACCGAGAACGGTACCGTTGCGTCACTGGCCTTTCGGATCATTCTGGAACGGTCTTTCCAGGATTGGCCGCCGCCACGCTCGGCGCCGGAATCATTGAAGTGCATGTGACGTTGAGCCGCGAAATGTTCGGTCCCGACGTCACTGCCTCTGTCACGACGGCTGAATTGAGGCAGATTGTGGATGGAATCCGCTTTATCGAGCGGATGAAATCCAATCCGGTGGACAAGGACGCGCTGGCTGCGGAGACAAAGCCGTTGCGCCAACTATTCACCAAAAGTATTGTGGCGCGCTTCGACCTGCCGGCGGGCACATTACTGGCTCCGGAACATCTCACCTTGAAGAAGCCCGGCACCGGTTTGCCTGAAGAAAAGCTGCCTTTGGTCCTGAACCGACGTTTGAAACATCAGGTGAAAGCGGATGGTTTGATCCTTGAGGAATTACTTGATTAACGCGATGAATTCGAAACAGCGAAAAATTTGTGTTGTCCTGGTGGACCGCGCGAACTACGGCCGGCTCAAACCGGTCATGCGCGCCATTGCCAATCACCCAAAGCTCCAACTACAGGTGGTGGCCGCGGGCACCATGGTTTTGGAGCGGTTCGATTTTCCGGTGCGGGTGATGCGCGAAGACGGTTTCGACGTGGACGGCGAAGTTTACATCGAACTGGAAGGTTCGACGCCATCTACGATGGCCAAGTCTGTAGGGTTTGGAGTCCTCGAGTTCGCAAGTGAGTTTCAGCGGCTCAAGCCGGATACGGTGTTGCTGATCGGGGATCGTTACGAGGCGCTGGCAGCGGTTCTTGCGGCAGCCTACATGAATATTTGCATCGCTCATATCCAGGGCGGAGAAGTGTCCGGATCGATTGACGAAAGCGCTCGGCATGCAATTTCCAAATTTGCGCATTTCCACTTTCCAAGCACCCACCGTTCTGCCGAATACGTGATTCGAATGGGCGAGAGACCGGATACCATTCTGGGCATCGGATGCCCGAGCAGTGACATCGCACGCGAACTGGACCGTACGTTGGCGGCGGAGATTGTAAATGGCCGAGGGAGCGGCGCGCAGATTGACTTTGAAAGGCCGTTTCTGCTGGCGATTTTTCATCCAACTACGACTGAATACGGCGGCGAACGGCAACAGATGGAGGAGCTACTGGCCGCGCTCAACGTCGTCGAGCAACAGACGATTCTACTCTGGCCCAATATTGACGCCGGCGCCGATCACGTGAGCAAGGCCATTCGGAGTTTCCGTGAAAACGTCAAACCGAACTGGTTGCGAACGCTCATCAACCTTCCGCCTGAAGAGTATTTGAAAGTGCTGGCGAACACCGCCTGCGCGATTGGGAACTCCAGCAGTTTCGTGCGGGACGCCAGTTACTTTGGGACGCCGGTTGTGTTGGTGGGAAATCGGCAAGAGGGGCGCGAAACGGACCTTCATGCGACACGAGTGTCGGTGGCCTTAGAAGAGATCGTGAAGGCCATTCGGAAACAGCTTGCTCATGGCCGTTATGCGCCGAGCACACTTTACGGCGATGGCTATGTGGCGGATCGCGTGGCCAACGCGCTCGCGGAATTTCGACCCTACATTCAAAAGCGGCTCCATTATATTTACGACGAGATTCCGCAGGTGGTGCGGACGGCTGAACAGCTTGCAGCAACGCCGTAAAAAGAAGTGGCGGCGTACCCCAGTAATCAACGGTGCAGCTCACCTCCTTACGCGTTTTTGGTTTGATTCCCGCGCGCGGCGGCTCCAAAGGCGTGCCTCGCAAGAATGTTCGACTCCTGAACGGGAAGCCGCTCTTGCAATACACCGCTGAGGCGGCGCTGGGAGCGCGGAAACTGACGCGAGTTATTGTCAGTACGGACGATGGGGAGATCGCCGCAGTGGCCCGGCAATGCAATGTGGATGCGCCGTTTTTGCGGCCGCGCGAGCTTGCGCAGGACGATACTCCGATGTTGCCGGTGATCCAACACGCTCTTCATTGGGCGGAAGAGGAGGGTGAGCATTACGATGCCGTCTGTCTCTTGCAACCGACCAATCCATTGCGGCGCTCTCGGGACATTGACGATTGCATCGAGTTGCTCGTGCGTAGTGAAGCCGATGCTGTTGTGACCCTGCTCCCGGTCCCGGCCCGTTACAATCCGCATTGGGTCTATTTTCAAGCCACTGAGGGTTTGTTAAGCTTAAGCACAGGAGAGAAAAGCCCCATTTCGCGCCGACAGGATTTGCCGCCTGCTTTTCATCGCGAAGGCTCTGTTTATGTTACGCGCCGAGACGTGGTCATGAAGCAAAACACACTTTATGGGGAGCGGCTGGCAGGGTTTTGCGTTGATCCTTCGCGAAGCGTGAACATCGATAGCATGGAGGACTGGGCACGTGCCGAGAGGCTGCTGTTGGATCGGAAGTAATGAAGCCATTCGAGTTTTTCTACAGGTGCGCCGGTCCGTTTGTGCTGCCGCTCCATGGGGCAGTGCGCCGGCAGTTGAGACGAATTGCCAACAGTTACTCACACGCACCTGACATTCTAGATGTGGGGGGCCGGAAATCTCACTACACGATCGGCGTGCCCGCGCGTATTACCTTGACCGATCTGCCCCGGGAGTCCGAGGTGCAGAAGAGCCTCCACCTCGGGATCAATGGGAAGATGATTGACCAGACGCGATCGCGACGCAGCAATCTTTACCGGATCATCTACGATGACATGACGCAGTCGCAGTTGCCGGACGCGGCTTACGAGTGCGTGGTGGCCGTCGAGGTTTTGGAACACGTCGCGGAGGACGAGTTGTTTGTGAAGAACGTTCATCGGGTGCTAAAACCGGGCGGGGTCTTTCTCATGACAACGCCCAATGGCGATTCGGTCCCGAATCACAACCCCGATCACAAGCGGCATTACAGACGCGAGCAGCTCCGGGATCTGCTGGTGAAATTCTTCGACGAAGTGGAAGTCGTCTATGCAATCAAAGACAGCGTCTTCCGCAGCCTAGGGCTTCGCTCATGGTCGGTGAAGCATCCGATTCAAACGCTGTTGAGCATGTGTGGTAACGTGGTCAATTCATTCCAGTCCACTTCTCCGGGGTTACGCGAGCAGGCGACTGAAACCCGGCATTTGCTGGCCGTGGCCCGAAAGCGCTCCTGAAGATGTGTGGGATCGCAGCGATGTTTGGCTCCGGATGGCAGCGGGAGCAGATGGAAGCGATGGTATCGGCACAGACTCACCGAGGACCGGACGCCGAGGGTACCTATTACGACTCAAGTGGCTTGGCGGCGCTTGGGCATAGGCGCCTCAGCATCATCGACCTTTCGGAGTCGGGCCGCCAGCCGATGTCTGACCACTCCGGGCGCTACTGGATTGTCTTCAACGGGGAAATTTATAATTACCTGGAACTTCGCGCTGAACTTGAGGCTGGGTATCGATTTCAGAGCCGAACGGACACGGAGGTATTGCTGGCGGCTTACCTGCGATGGGGAGCGAAGTGCCTCGACAAACTGGTAGGGATGTTCGCCTTTATCATTTGGGATGCCCGTGAAAGAAAGGCTTTCGCCGCGCGAGATCGATTTGGAGTTAAACCACTTTACATATCGAGCGCGGCCGCGGGCTTGTGGTTGGCAAGTGAAATTAAAGCGCTTCATGCCGCGGGGATTGAACGAACGCCGGACGCCACCACCTGGGCGACTTATTTGATGTCGGGTCTTTACGATCACGAAGAGGCTACTTTTTGGAAGGGCATACGACAACTGCCGCCGGGGAGCTTTCTTACCTGGGATGCGCAGAAGGGAGCGGCTGCCGGAATCTGGTATGATATTGCCGCCTCGGTCATCGAAGCGGGTCTGGACCAGCGCGAGGAGGACGTGGTCCAGGAAGAGTTGCTTGGGTTGCTGGAACAGAGCGTCCGGTTGCGGTTTCGGGCGGACGTTCCAGTGGGGGTTTGCCTGTCGGGTGGTTTGGATTCTTCCCTCTTGCTCGGACTCGTTCATCGCGTCCAAGGGCCGAAATCGGACCTAAAAACATTCACTTTTTTCACGGGCGATCCACGTTATGATGAAACGCCTTGGGTGGAAGAGATGTTGGCCCGGACCCGGCATCCGGCGTGTTTTTGTAGACTGGATGTGAAGGAGGTTCCGGCGCTGGCCGAACGGGTGCAG
>CAZCUL010000272.1:0-10807 GCA_964501475.1 uncultured Verrucomicrobiota bacterium
GAGAATCAATCCGCCATCGGGGGTCTGGGACATGGTGAATCCGGTGGCGGAGCTGTCATGGCCGTCTCCGCCAAAGGCTCGGTCCCAGGTCCGGTTCCCATTCGCGTCCAGCCGCACGACCCAAAAGTCCAATCCGCCGAAACCGCCGCTGGTCTTGTTCCCGCTCGGCGGAGAATCCGAATAGCCTCCCAACACGAACCCGCCATCGGAGGTCTGCAGGACCTGGTGCAATTCGTCGCGGGCAATCCCGCCAAAGGTGTGGTCCCACACCTTTCCGCCGGCGCTATCCAGCCGCACCACCCAAAAGTCGCTTCCGCCAAAGGCGGCGCTGGTTTTGTTGCCATTCGCTCCGGACGCCGAGATGCCGCCGGCAACAAAGCCGCCATCGGCCGTCTGCCGGATGGATCGCAATTCGTCATTCGCGCTCCCGCCCATGCTTCGCTCCCAAAGCTTGTTCCCGCCCGAGTCAATGCGAAGGATCCAGAAATCTGTCCCGCCAAAATGCGCGCTGGTTTTGTTGCCGTTGGTTCCCGAAGCGGAGAACCCTCCCAGAATGAAGCCCCCGTCGGACGTTTGCTCAAGACTGTAAAGGCCATCCGCCTCGCTCCCGCCAAAGGATGCTTCCCATACCTTGTTGCCGTTCGCATCAAGCCGCACCAGCCAGCAGTCGGAGCCGCCGTAACCCGAGTTGGTCTTGTTTCCGCCGGCCGGGGACGACGAGAGTCCGCCCGCGAGAAAACCGCCGTCCGAAGTTTGAATCACGCACCGCAATTCGTCGAAGCCGCTGCCGCCAAAGGAGCGTTCCCAGAGTTCGTTGCCCGTGGAGTCGGTCCGCACCAGCCAGAAATCCGCATCGCCGTAATTCGGGCTCGTCTTGTCGCCGCTCACTCCGGATGCGGACCGGCCAGCGAGGATGTATCCGCCATCCGAGGTCTCTGCTGTGGAGAAAAGAAGGTCCTCCGCACTGCCCCCAAATCCGCGTTGCCATTGAATGGACGGCGGACTGACTGGCGCGCTGTGCAAAGCACGCGCCAGCAGCAAAGCCAAACCTACTGCCAACCAAAACAGCTTTCTCATCAACCTGAATTCCTGACCTCATCAATCAGTCGGAAGAACTACACGCGGGCTGAGGGAGTTGGAAGCGAGGCGAGTACAGCCTTGACCAGTCGGAAAAATACGGGGGGGCCTGCCGGGGATTCCCCGGTCAGGCCCGGTATGGGCCATTTCGGATTGCGGGCAGCCGGAGTCAGTTACGTGTGTGGAAAGTGGAAGGCGAATACACCGCCATCCTGGCCAACACCCTCGGGGTCGGTCATCAGTGCCGTGACCCGGCTAATCGTGCTTGTCCGGCCAATCATCATCCAACCCCCGTTGAGCCAATCCGTGGTAACGGGAGGGAGCGTCACCTTGAGCGTGGTCATCGTGGGAAACCCGGCGCCCTTCGGTTTTCAGTGCAGGTGTGAGAAAAAGAGAAAAAGGCTTGGGAGAGACAACGCGGTCTGGTACGGTAAACTGGAATGTCTTTCCGATTTAGCCAGTGGCTGTTCTATCTCGGCATCCTGGTCGCGGCGAGCGATTGGGCGGGCACAGCTCATGCCCAGTCGCCTTCTCCCGGTTTGCAGGCGCCGGGTACCGCGCGCATGGAAGAACGGTTGCGCGATCATATTGAAAAGGCCGGATTGGCCAATCCAAATGCCAGTCTGCAGCGAGCGGACCACCTTCGCCAGCAACTCAAAGGCGTTTCCGACCCGTCGGCGGTTTTTAACCTGCGGCTCCAGTTGGCGGGCGAACTTCTCAATGGAGGACAAAGTGAGGACGCTTTGAAGGAGTACCTGCGAGTGAGGGATTTTCTCGGGCGGTTCAATTTGCTCTCACCGGCGAACAAAGCCGCTCTGCACGAGAGGATCGGACTTTGTTATCTCCGCATTGGCGAGCAGGAGAATTGTTTGCAGCATCATACTTTGGCGTCGTGTCTCTTCCCCATTCGGGGCTCGGGTGTGCATTCTCTGCCCCGCGGTTCGCGTGGGGCGATAGCCGAGTTCACCCAGCTATTGCAGATAGCTCCGGACAATCTCGTCGCACGCTGGCTGCTGAATATCGCCGCCATGACAGTGGGCGATTATCCGGATAAAGTTCCGGACAAATGGCGAATCGCTTCACGACATTTCGCTTCGGACTATCCGCTGCCGCGCTTTCATGACGTGGCCGGCGCCGCCGGAGTGGCCGTCGATGACCTGGCGGGAGGAAGCATCGCGGAAGATTTCGATAACGACGGCTGGCTGGATATCATGTGTTCCTCCATGAATTGGGAGTCGCAATTACGTCTCTTTCGCAGCAATGGGGATGGCACCTTTACGGAACGAACAATCGAAGCGGGATTGAGGGGGGAACTGGGCGGCCTGAATATAAATCAGACCGATTACAATAATGATGGGTTTGCCGATGTGCTGGTCTTGCGTGGCGGCTGGCAGGAGGCGGAAGGACGGCAGCCCTTGTCGCTCCTGCGCAATGACGGCCAGGGGAACTTTGCCGATGTGACCGAGGAGGCGGGCTTGCTGCGATTTCACCCCACCCAGACCGCCGTCTGGCTGGATTTTGACGGCGATGGGCACCTCGATCTTTTTGTCGGCAACGAGGCCCTCGGCCAGGAACAGCATCCCTGCGAGTTGTTCCGTAACCTGGGCAATGGAACGTTCAGGGAATGCGCCGTCGAATGCGGGGCCGCCGTCACCGGGTTTGTCAAAGGGGTGGCGTCGGCGGATTACAATAACGATGGACGGCCCGATCTGTATCTCTCGCGCTTAGGCCAGCCAAACGTTCTCCTGCGCAACGACGGCCCCAGGTCCGGCGACAAAGGGACTAATTATCATTTTACGGACGTCACCGCGACGGCCGGCGTCAGTGAGCCGTTACACAGTTTTCCCACCTGGTTTTTCGATTACGACAACGATGGCTGGGAGGACATTTTCGTGAGCGGCTATTTTCTGGACGATGTGGGCTCGGTGGCGGCGGATTATTTGGGCATGACCAATTCTGGAGTGAGGGCGCGGCTCTATCGAAATCGAGGGGACGGAACGTTCGCCGATGTAACCAGGGCTGCCGGTTTGTATCGAGTGCTGGCGGCGATGGGGGCGAATTTCGGTGATTTGGACCAGGACGGCTGGTTGGATTTTTACCTGGGAACCGGGGAGCCGAGTTTTACATCACTCATGCCCAACCGAATGTTCCGCAACGCGAACGGAAAGCGCTTCCAGGATGTGACGACGGCCGGCGGTTTCGGGCATCTGCAAAAGGGCCATGGCATCTCCTTCGCCGATTTCGACCATGATGGGGACCAGGACATTTACGCAGTGATGGGCGGCGCGTTTGTGGGAGACAATTATAGGAACGTTTTGTTCGAGAATCCCGGCAACAGTAACCGATGGCTGGGGTTGCGTCTGGAGGGGGTTAAGGCCAACCGTGCCGCCATCGGGGCGCGCCTGGTGGTGACGGTGAGAAGTCCCGGCGGGGAGCGGAGAATTCATCGCACGGTAACAACGGGTGGAAGTTTTGGAGCCTCACCCCTGCGGCAATTCGTGGGGCTGGGGGATGCCACGGAAATTGTCAGCGTGGATCTCGTTTGGCCGGGCAGTGGCTTGCGGCAACGCTTCGTGAATCTGGCCATGAACCGTTGGCACCAATTGCGGGAAGGGGCCGATCGAGGGGTGGCAATTGTCACCCGGTCGTTTCGGTTTCCCCGCGGGGCCGGCGGGCACAAGCATCACTGACCGGTCGGGCGGCGGCCGGTTGATTTTCGCTGGCGGCACAGTCCTATATGGCGAAGGAAAAGAAAGCCGAACTCTCACCGGCGGCCCGGAGTTCAAGGCGCTGGAAAAGGAAATCAAGATCAATTTGGCTGACTCCCTCTCCGCCTCGAACGGGGCGGGCGATGAGTTGGCCCGCCGATTTCAAAAGGCTGTGGATTCCAGGTTGCATCTGCTGTGTGAGCAGCCGGGCCTGGGCCGAGCGCGTCGCTTCCGGCATCCGAAGCTCAAGGGTTGCGTTCCTTCGCCGTCGAGCGGCCGTTTCATCGGTTCCTCATTTTCTACCGCGAGGACGGCGTGACGTTCCAGGCGGTGCGTCTGATGGATGGCACGCGTGATTTGCCCCAGCGTCTGGTGGAGCGGCCGGATTCAGAAAGCGTGTGATGTTTCGGTCGCCGTGTTCGACGACCGAATGCGCGTGCATCTGCCGGAAGAGACCGAGCGCTGTGTCGAACTTGCGGCGAGTGAGCGCGTCAGCAAGTCGCTCCAATTTTTCCGGGTTCTTTGTCTGACATTCCCACACGGCGGTGGTTTGCCAGCCAAGTTGTTTGAGCGCGGCCTGATGTCGTCTGTCGCGGGCGGCGTTGCCGTTAAGTTTCGCCAGCCGCGCCGATTCGTCGGCGTCGTGCAGCCGTGCGACCTTGCCACGGCCTTTTGACGGATTACTCTTTGGCCATGCCGGTTGATTACCAGAAGTTCATCGAGCGCCGCCGGGAGATTTGCGGTGGCGAGCCCGTGATCAAGGGAACGCGTGTGACGGTGCGGACCATCCTCGCCAGCCTCGCCGAGGGCGCGTCAGTGGAACAAATCGTCGCTGATTTCCCAACCGTTTCCCGTGAAGCGGTGCAGGCAATGATCGCTTTTGCGGCGGCTTCCGCCGAGGAAGACATGCCTGTCCCGCCCGTGCCTTCGCCGGCATGAAGCTCAAGCTCGATGAGAATCTGCCGGAGTCGCTGCTGTCTGAACTTTCCAGGTTGGGTCATGACGTTGATAACCTTCGCGTGGAGTCGCTCGCTGGCCGGGACGATCTGGAAGTCTGGAAGGCCGCACAGGACGGATTCTAATCACGCAGGACCTGGATTTTTCGGACATTCGCCAGTTCGCTCCGGGCACAGACCACGGGCTGGTGCTGGTTCGGCTGCGTGTTCCGGGAAGAATTGCTTTGGCGCGTCGAATTCGGGAAGCGTTCGCCATCGAGCCGGTCGCAACGTGGGAACGGAGTTTTGTGCTTCTGACGGATGTGAAGGTGCGCGTCCATTCACCGAAGGAATAGCCTACGCCCGCAGTAGTCTGGCCAGTTTTGAATTGAGACGGCTCCACGCCTTCGGCTTTTCGATCTCGCATTCCCAAACGACGATCGAGCGCCAGCCGAGTTTACGCAGCGCGCTGATGTCGCCTCTCGTGGGCGGCGTTTCCGTTCAGCTTTGCGAGCCACCACTCGCGGCGGTTCGTCGGCGTCGTGCAATTCCTGCAGCCGCGATGCCGATGCCAAAAGCAACCGTGAACGAAGATGGCGGTTTTGAATTTGGGCAGAAGAATGTCCACGGAAACGGCGTGGGGAATTCGCGTCCCTGCTTTGGAGCGCCCCCTCGCCCTGCCCTCTCCCCCGATGCGATGGGGGAGAGGGAGGCGCCAACGGTGCGCGGGCTCTGTGGAGCGCCATCCTTCTCGTTTCTTCGGTTCGGGCTGGTCTCTGCGTCTCCGCGTCTCCGCAGTGAATGCGGAATCGGAATTCGCACGGGGGCGCCTGCCGGGGATTCCCCGGTCTGGCTAAGAGAGCATTCCGCCCAGGCGAACGGGAAGAGCAGCCGGGCCCGCAACGGACGGCGCAGGTCGTCCTTCTGCTTTGGCCACCAAGCCCCCGGGCTCTTGCTCAAAACCCAGCCGCAAGAGTCATTACTGGCGACTCGATTGCGGCAGCGACTGCGCCTCGCTCGGGCGTTCAGTCCCTGTCTCTTTCCCGATGAGCTTGCTGATCACCGCTTCCAATTCGTCGAGGCGCTGGCGGAGCGACCGCACTTCCGCGTCCTTTAAACGAACAAGAGCGGACTGTTCGGCCAGCTTTGCCTCCAGCTTTTGGTTCAAGCCTTGGATAGCGGCCAGCGCCACGCCGTCGGCGTCCACGGTGCTAATGCGCCGCTCGTCTTCGCCGACGCCGAATGCAGCGTGGAAATCCTGTGCAGTGGGGCCGATGTGCCGGATCGACTTGTCCTGCGATTTGTAGTTCCAGGTCGCCAGCGGCAGGGAAACAAGCTTGTCCAGAATCGCCTCTGCCTTTGCGGAATCGAAGTTCTCCTTGGCGTTGCGGTCGCTAAGCGAAGACCACGTGCCGCTGCCGGCAGAAAGTTCCGCTCCCACGATGGCGTTGGTGTCGGTAAAGAAACGCACGCCGCCGGACGCGCGGGCCGTAAACTGATTGTTCGTGGAGGAGCCGAGCGGGCTTGCAAAAGAGGCGTCGGACCACACGAACGCGCCGGTGTGATTGGCCTGGGCGTTGAGACCGCCGGCGAAGCTGTAGTCGCCTTCCGCATGGTTGCCGTATCCCCCCGGCACGGTCGAGTGATTGCCGCGGGCGACATTATAGCTGCCGCCGCCGACCGTGGAATCGGTGCCGAGCGCGGCGTTGAGCGCTCCTCCAGCCACCGTGGCAAAGCCGCCGCTGCTGGTATTGAGCCGGCCACCGCCCACGGTCGCATAGAAGGCGCTGACCGCGTTGAGTTCGCCTCCGCCAATGGTCGCGTATTCACGACTGTTGGTGTTGCCCAGACCACCGCCAATTGTTGCGTAGCGCGCGCCTTCCAGAACTCGATTGGCCTCGCCGCCGCCGATGGCGGCGCTCCCGCTCAGAGCTGAATTGAACTGCCCGCCCGCGATGGTTCCATAACCGCCGAAGGTGGTATTCCGGTAACCACCGCCGATAGTCTCACCGTCGCTGCCGATCTGATTTTCCCGGCCACCGCCAATGGTCGCCGCACCGGCGTCCTCCGCGATCACATTCCTGGTTCCACCGCCGATGACGGCGTAAGCGGCCTCAGAGTCGATGGTGTTTTGGCTGCCCCCTCCAATGATAGCGCTTCCCGCCTGCGTGCTGATCGAATTGCTCACCCCGCCACCGATCGTGCCAAAATCAGACTCAATCGCATTGCGGCCGCTCTCGCCGTAAAACGTGACCGCGCCGCCACCGGCAATCGTCGCGCCAGTGACGCCGAAAGAGACAGAATTGGCGCCGCTGCCAGCAACAACATTGGGTGCGCCGGAGACTTCGGGATTGAGATTAGAGGCGGGTTCCAGCCGCAAAGCCCGTTCGCCGTTGATCTTCACGTCGAGGGGAACGTTGACGAAACTCATCAGCCCGGCGGCGTTCGCGGCGTGAATTGCGTAAGGGACCGGCAGGATCGGCTGGCGCGGCGCGAGCGTAGTTGGAATCATGTCGCTCCCGAAGAGGTTCACCGTGATCTCAAGCCAGCGCGGGCTGCCATCGAACACCGCGGAACCAAAATCCAGCGACACGCTGAACAACCCGTTGCTTGCCGAAACCGGAGCGACGCTCTGGCCTGTTCCCACGACGTTGCCGTTGGTTGGCGCGTCGTAAAGCACGAACGACATCTCATACTCGCCACTGGCAGGAACGCCGCCGGCGCTCAAGTATCCCTGGTAAGTGAACGCCGTGCTTTGCCCGTGCGCCGCGAATTGTGCAAAAAGCCAGAGAACTGTGATCGTGAGTGCGGGGAAGGTTTTCATCTGTAGAGTTCGTGCTGTGTCCAAAACAACGATGGAAGTTTCCTTTTCGGGCGTTGGGTGGAACCATAGCCATCCTGGGCGTGGAAACAAGGAAAAAGTCCCCCTGCCAACGTGCCTCATCAATCGGTCATTGGATGCTGAGTGCTTCGCTGGCGCGCGGGCAAAAAGCGGCGTTGGTCTGCTTTCGACGGATGGAGACATGGCGCATTTGCTCGTCATCATGAACGAAGGTTTGCGCGAACCGCCCCCGGGCCGAACCGCGCTGGCCCCGCTCCGGCGAATGGAATATGGCCCGATGGAGTCGGGATGGCATGATGACTTACCTGGTGGCCAGCACGAAAGGGGGGCAGATTTGGCCAATCGCCTGTTGAAGTGGCAAAGCGGAAATTAACGTTGCCTTGACCGCAAGTCTGAGGCAAAAGCAGCTTGGAATCGAGTCTATGAAGAGCATTCCCCATTCCCCCGAATCCTCGGTCAAACTCCGATACGCCTCGGCAGCCAAAGCACCCGAAGCTGCGCTCTGCTGCCCGGTGGATTACGACAAGCGCTGGCTGGAAATCATCCCCGACGAGGTCATCCAAAAGGATTATGGTTGCGGCGATCCCAGCCGCTTTCTCAACCCGGGCGAAACCGTTCTCGACCTCGGCTCCGGCACCGGGAAAATCTGCTTCATCGCTTCGCAGGTTGTCGGCCCCGCCGGCAAAGTCATTGGCGTGGACATGACCGATGAAATGCTCGAAGTGGCGCGACGCAACGCCCCGGTTGTTGCCGAACGAACTGGCTACGCCAATGTCGAGTTCCGCAAAGGCCGCATCCAGGACCTCGGGCTCGATCTGGAACTTCTGGATCGCGAATTGAAGACCCATCCCATCACCGACGCCGCGTCGTTCCTCGCTGCGGATGAATTGGCCGATGAGTTGCGCGTGCGCCAGCCGCTGGTCGCCGACGATGCCGTCGATGTCGTCGTTTCGAACTGCGTTTTGAACCTCGTGGAAGCCAAAGCCAAGAGGCAGCTTTTCCAGGAAATCTTTCGTGTGTTGCGGAATGGGGGCAGGGCGGTCATTTCCGACATTGTTGCGGATGAGTTGGTTCCCGAACATCTGCAGAGCGACCCCCGACTTTGGAGCGGATGCATTTCCGGAGCTTTAACTGAGGAGGGTTTTTTGCAGGCCTTTGCCGACGCCGGCTTTTATGGCATTGAAATACTGAAACGGGACCCGGAGCCGTGGCGGACCGTTGAAGGCATTGAATTCCGGTCCGTGACCGTCCGCGCGTTTAAAGGCAAGCAAGGGCCCTGCTTCGACAGAAACCAGGCGGTCATTTATCTCGGTCCGTTTAAGGAAGTGCTCGACGACGACAATCATCGCTTCGAACGCGGGCGGCGCTATGCCGTTTGTGACAAGACTTACCAGCTTCTCCAACGGGAACCGTATCGGTCTTCGTTCGCTTTCATTGGTCCCCGTCAGGAAGTGTCCACAGGCGACGCCAGGCCGTTCGACTGCTCCGGCATGCGCTTGCGGCATCCCAAGGAGACGAAAGGTCAGGACTACAACGCCACGGTCGAATCCAGCCAGTGTTGTGACGGGGGAAACTGCTGCTGAGCCGGCGGGCGCTGGTCGGGCCCGTCATTCGTCAGATGAAATGAACGTCTTTGAACAAAAGCTGGCGGCGCACGGCCTGAGTTTGCGCCGGGCCGCCTTGCAGACCCTCCAGATCAATGTCGGCCGCAAATGCAACCAGGCCTGCCGCCATTGCCATGTGGACGCCGCCCCCTGGCGCACGGAGATGATTTCGGCGGAGGTCGCCTGCAAGATCGGAGGCTGGATTGAAAGACACCGCCCTGCCGTGGTGGACATTACCGGCGGCGCGCCGGAGATCAGCGAGTTTTTTCGGTACTTCGTTGAAGTCTCCCGAGCGGCGGGCGCTCACGTCATCGATCGTAATAACCTCACGATCATTGAAGAGCCCGGCTACGCGGATTTGCCTGAGTACCTGGCCAGGCACGAGGTCGAGGTGATCGCATCGCTCCCTTGTTACTCCGCCGAGAATGTGAACAAGCAGCGCGGCCATGGCGTGTTCGACAAAAGCATTCGCGCCCTGCAGAAGTTGAACGAGGTCGGCTACGGCACGCGCCTCCCGTTGAACCTGGTTTACAATCCGCTTGGGCCCAGGCTTTCGCCGCCGCAGGCGGAACTTGAAGCCGATTACAAGGAAGCGTTGAAACGCGAGTTTGGCGTTGTCTTCAACCGGCTCTACACCATCACCAATCAGCCCATCGCCCGGTTTGCCGAGGACCTGCGCAAGCAAGGCAAGTGGGTGGAATACCTCGGCCTCCTGGCGAATAGCTTCAATCCGGGCACCATCGAAGGGCTTATGTGCCGCGGCACATTAAGCGTGGATTACCTCGGCCGGCTTTACGACTGCGACTTCAATCAGATGCTCCATATGCAGATTCAGAACGGCGGGCCATTGTTTCTCTGGGATGTCACGCCTGAGAAACTGGAAGGGGCTCCGATTCAAACAGGCGCTCACTGCCTCGCTTGCGCGGCCGGCTCGGGCAGCAGTTGCACCGGCGCACTGGCTTGAGAGGTTCGTCCCCGGCCCGCGCTCTTGCCGCGTTCATTGCGCCGTCCAACCCCCATCGATCAAAAAATCCGTCCCCGTTACGAAGCCCGCGTCCTCGGAACACAAATAAAGCGCCATCTTCCCCACTTCCTCTGCCCGGCCCCATCTGCCCAAGGGAATCTTTGTCATGAATTGCCGGTTCGCTTCCGGATCATCAAGAATTGGTTTGTTCAATTCAGTCGCAAAAGGCCCGGGGCTGATGCCATTAACCGTGATCTTCTCGGGCGCAAGCTCCAGAGCCAGCGCTCTTGTGAAACCGAGCAGCCCCGCTTTGCTCGCCGCGTAGGCAGTCCGCCCCGCAATCGCCACGTGGCTCATAATGGACGTCAAATTGAGGATTCGCCCATACCCTTGCCCCAGCATCATCGGAACGAACGCGCGCGTGACCAGAAACGCGCTGGTCAGATTCGTGTCCAGCACCAGCCGCCACTCGTCATACGTGAACTCAGTAACGCCTTTGCGGAGGTTGAGGCCGGCGTTGTTGATCAGGATTTGTATCTTTCCCGCGTTCTGCCGGACCGATTCAGCCACTGTCTGCACCTGCCTTTCGTCGGTGACGTCCGCCTGAAAAACCTCGGCCTCCGTTTTGTGCTTTCGCACCGCTTCCGCTGTTTGATTCAGTTGCTCCTTGTCACGCG
>CAZCUL010000273.1:0-2675 GCA_964501475.1 uncultured Verrucomicrobiota bacterium
GGCTTCAATCTGAAATGTTCGCGGGTGGTCACTGGTCCGTCGCCAATGGCTATTTGCAGTCAATGAGAGGCAGGGCTGCGCTTGGGATCGCTATCCGCCCAGGGTCGTCGGGTCCGTGACGTCGCCCTTGTTGAAATCCACGTAGGCTTCGGTGAGGTCGGCGGCATAAAGGGTGGCTGTGGCTTTCCCGAGGTTGAGGTTAATGTGCAAATCGAATTCAGGCGGAACAACCGCGGCGCAGAGATGGGCAAAGGAGGTTGGGGTGGGTTGGCCGCGTTTCAGACTCCAAAGGATTTTCGAGCCGCCCGGTGCGCTGTAGCCGATGTCCACTTTTTCTTCGACGACCTTGGCAGCGCTGTAACCCAGCGCGTCCATAATCCGTCCCCAATTGGGATCTCCACCGTGCCAACTCGTCTTGACCAGGCAACTGTTGGCCACGGCTCGCGCGGCCGCATCGGCCTCGCCCGGAGTGCGGCCCCCCCGCAGGCGAATGGTCACGATGCGGTGCACTCCTTCGCCATCGCGCACGATCATTTTGGCCAGTGCCAGGCAAACGTGGTCGAGGGCGGCTTGAAAGGTGCGGAAATCAGACGAGCGCCGATTCTGGAGTCTCGACTTCAAATTGCCGGCCAATCCGTTCGCTAAAATCAGCACCGTGTCGTTGGTGCTCATGTCGCCATCGACGGTGACGCAATTGAAACTTTTAGCGACGGACTCGCGCAGGGCCGCCTGCAAAGCGCGGGGCGCAATCGCCGCGTCGCTGGTTAGAAAGCAAAGCATGGTGGCATGAAAAGCCGCCGCGGGACGCTTTCCGTCAACGCTCATGCCCGGTTGAATCATGCCCGCGCCTTTGCAGACCCCGCCGATGCGCACGGCTTTGCCGCCGAGGTTGAACTCGACTGCGGCCTGCTTCGGCCGGGTGTCGCTGGTCATGATCGCTTCGGCCACCTGATCTGCGTTTGCGGCATCGCGTCCGAGCAACGGAGCGGCTTGCTGAATTCCGGCCCGAACATTCTCCATGGGCAACGGCACCCCAATCCGCCCCGTCGATCCGATGAGGACATGCTTCGCGGGCAGATCGAGTTCTCGGGCCAGAATCTCCGCCATTTCCCGCGCGTGTTTCAAACCCCGGCTGCCGGTGCAGGCGTTGGCGTTGCCGGAATTGACCACGATGGCCTGGGCGACGCCGCTCCGGACTCGTTCAATGCAGACCTTCACCGGCGCGGCACAAACCTGATTCGTTGTAAACATGCCCGCGACTGCGCAGGGAACTTGCGAAGCGATCAATGCCAGGTCGCGCTTGGGACCCTTTCGAGAGCCTTTGCCGGTGCCGAGCCGCTTGATGTCGCAAAAAACTCCGCTGGCTTGAAAGCCTTGCGCAGCGAGGATGGAGCCTGAAATTTCGCGAATCGTTCTCATAGACGACCGTTTCTTCCTCCCGTCTGGCCACAGCCGAGGTAACGAAACCCAGTCCCGAGTTGACCGAAGAAGTTTCGTGCGGACAAGGCTGTCCGCCCTCCGAAGGTAAGTTCAGCTAAACACATTTAAAGCAACCCGGTCGTCTCCGGAAGGCCGCAAAGAATGTTCATGCTTTGAATTGCCTGGCCACTGGCGCCTTTCACCAGGTTGTCCATCGCGCTTATGACAATCAGGGCGCCCGTGCGAGGATCGACGCGCCAGGCAATTTCAATGGCGTTCGTTCCTGCGACATTCTTCGTGTCCGGCAAGGCCGGTCCCTCGAGAAGCCGCACAAAAGGCTCATGGCCGTAATGCTCCTGATACGCAGCGTTCACCCGCTCGTGAAGCGGCTGCACGCTGCCGGCCGGGTCGGGTTTCAGTTTCGGTGTCAGATACAAGGTGGTGAGAATGCCCCGATTGATCGGGATCAGATGCGGCGTGAATTGAACCATGATTTTAGCTCCCGCCACCAAGGAGAGCTGTTCCTCGATTTCCGAAAGGTGCCGGTGTTTCGGAAAGCCATAGGCGCGCACACTTTCGTTGCATTCCACAAAGAGGTAGTCGGCTTCGACCTTCCGTCCGGCTCCGCTGACGCCGCTGAGCGAGTCTGCGATGATGGGCCGGTGCTCGATCAATCCCTCGCGGAGCAAAGGACACAGCGGAAGCAGAATACTGGTGGGATAACATCCGGGCGACGCCACCAGCAACGCCGAGCGGATGGCCTTGCGGTGAAGCTCGGGCAGGCCGTACACCGATTTCTCGAGCCATTCGGTCGCGGGATGATCGTGCGCATAAAACTCCTTATAGACCTGCGGGTTGTGCAGCCGGAAATCGGCGCTGAGATCGATGACCTGGCAACCAAGTTGGACCAACGGCACAGCGTATTCCGCAGCGACACCGTGGGGCAGCGCCAGGAAGACAATTTCGGCCTGCTTGGCGAGGAGATCGGGTCTCGGTTCGCTGAAACGGAGCACCTTCGATCTCGGATGGCCGGCAAATCTGGGAAAGGCCTGGCCAAGCGTCTGGCCGGCGAATTGGCGGGACGTCAGCGCCGTCAACTCCACCTGCGGATGATGGAGAAGCAGCCGGACCAGCTCTTCGCCTGAATAACCAGAGGCACCGACAATAGCGACTCGTTTCATCGTTTCATCGTTTCATCGTTTCATCGTTTCATGATGCCGATTTCAGCTTCGATCCGCCGCCATGACTTCAAGGAT
>CAZCUL010000274.1:0-13332 GCA_964501475.1 uncultured Verrucomicrobiota bacterium
AAAAGCTCAGCGAGCTGCAGGCCCAGAAAACCGAAGGGCAGCGCTTCATTCTTTCTCCGGAACAGCAGGCTGAGCTGGAGAAGTTCCAGGCGGAGGAAGCCAAAACAAAGCGCCGCCTGCGCGAAGTGGACAAGGAGCTTCGGCGCAGCATCGACTCACTCGAAACTCAGATCAAAGTCTGGAATATTTTCGGCATGCCGCTCCTCGTGATTGCGGCGGGATTGGCAGTGGCGCTCATCAAACGGCAACGCACCAGAGCACAATGAATCGCAAGCAGTTGACTCTATTGATTGTCGCTGTGGCCATCGTCGGCGGCCTCGGACTCTACCTCTACAACCGCCAGAGCGAATCCTGGGAGGGTTCCGATCAACGGCTCGGGCAAAAGTTGATCAAGGACTTTCCGTTGAACGACGTCGCCGAGGTCGTCATTAAGAGTCCCACCAGTGAAGTTCACCTCGTCAAAACGGACGATTGGACGGTGAAGGAGCGAAACAATTACCCGGCGAATTATTCCGACCTCAGCGCGTTACTAACCAAAGTCTGGGAACTGAAAGTTACCCAACCGCAGACGGTCACCGAAGCGCAGCTTCACCGCTTTGAATTGCTCCCGCCGGCCAAGGGCGCCAATGCCGGCACGCTCATCGAGTTCAAAGACAAGGGTGGCAAAACGCTCACCTCGCTCCTCCTGGGCAAGAAGCATATGAAGCAGGGTCGCGATGACTCATCCTTCGGCGGGGGCGGCTGGCCGGATGGCCGTTACGTCATGGTGGGCGACGACGTTAAAACCGTCTCTCTGGTCAACGAAGCCTTCAGCAACATCGAGCCTCAGCCCCAGAACTGGCTCCACAAGGATTTTGTCAAAATCGAGCAGATCAGATCCGTGTCAGTCGTGGCGACTAACGCAACCAATAGTTGGAAGGTCTCGCGTGAAACCGCTTCCGGGGAATGGAAGTTGGCCGATCCGAAGGAGGGGGAAAGCGTCGATAGCTCGAAAGTCTCCGGCTTGAACTGGGCATTCTCTTCGCCCAGTTTCACGGATGTCGTGGATCCGGCCAGAAATCCGGAGGAGTTGGGACTGGCCAACCCGCGCACGGTCACTGTCGAAACCTTCGAAGATTTTTCCTACACATTGAAGATCGGCGACGCGCCAGACAGCGAGGACTATGCCTTGAACCTGACGGTCAGCGCCGATCTGCCCAAAGAGCGGAAAGCAGCGGAGGACGAGAAGCCCGAGGACAAGGAAAGGCTGGACAAGGAGTTCGAGGAGAAAAACAAAAAGCTCCAGGAAAAGCTCGCCCAGGCAAAGAAACACGAGAAGTGGACTTACCTGGTTTCGAAATGGACGGTGGACCCGTTCCTCAAGGATCGGAAGGACCTTCTCGCTGAAAAGAAGGAAGAAGCGGACGCCGATGCTTCCAAAACGGAAGCACCACCGCCATTACCCATCGACCCGGGCGCGGACAAGAAGGAGCCGGACGATAATGACAACCCTCAGTAGGACAGGCGTCCCGCCAGGGTCCCGCCTGTTCTGGCACCGCCAAGCGGTGCGTTGGCTTTTGTGCAAGAATAGGGCGGTCCGGTCCTACTTGAAAGAGATTCGCGGCACCACCGGCCAGCGCTGTTGCGCCTTGACAATCCAGAAGAAGAGCCGCAATCGCCAGCGGATCGTCCAACCGCCCTCCAGCTCGCCCGCCAGAAGCGCCGTGACCGCTGCCGGCAGATCGACTTTGTCCCGAGGTTGCAGAAAGACTTCCATAAACGGCGTCGTGTAAAAACCCTCCACCAACTCCCAATAACGGCGCATCGACCGGAAAATCCGTCTTTCATAGGCCTGGAGCCTTCTCCCGCCGTCGTCGCCTGCGCGCAAAGAAGCATTCACCGCTTCAGCCGCCAGCTTCGCCGAATACATCGCCAGATAAACGCCCGCCGAAAAAATCGGATCCATAAAGGCCGCGGCATCGCCCACCCGCAGTAATCGCTGGCCTGTCAGCCGCCGATTGAAGTAAGAGAAATCCGACGTGGTCTGAATCGGCTGAATCAGCTCCGCGTTGCGCATCCGTTCCACCAGGGCGGGGCTTGATTGCCAAAGCCGCGCAAATAACTTCTCGGGCGGCTCCTTCATCCGCCCAAATTCCTCCTGGTCAAGAACGCAGCCGACGCTGACTTTCTCAGAAGTCAGGGGAATCAACCAAAACCATTTGTCAGCCAGGCGCACGATGATCGTATCGCCGGCCTCCTCGCCGGGGTCCAGCGTCACGCCCGTAAAATGGCCAAAGATCGAAAGCTTCTTCAGGCGCGGATGGACCTGGCGGAGCCCTTCCTGGTTGCCAGTCAAGTTGCTCCGGCCGCTCGCATCAATTAAAAAGCGGCCCTGAAAGGAATGCTTGCCGCCATCGGGACCGCGCGCCTCCACCGTCACGGATTCCGGGCGCGACGAAAAGCGTGTGACTGTCCAGCCTTCCCGGACTTCCGCGCCGCAGGTTCGCGCATGATCAAGCAGGAGATGATCGAACCGGGCCCGCTCCACCTGGAAGGCCTCGCAATGGCGGGTGAAACGTCCGTTCCGAAAGACCAGCTTGATCGCCTTGGAACCGTTTCCCAGATGAAACTGCGCGCCATACTTCCGAATCAGCCCGGCGGCCTCCAGTTTGGCCAACACGCCTATTTCTTCGAAGAGGCGTTGATTGTACGGCAGCAGTGATTCGCCAATGTGGAATCGGGGAAACTTTTCTTTCTCCAAAAGCAGCACGGTTTTCTTCGCACGGGCCAGATAACTCGCAGCCGCGCTTCCTCCAGGGCCTCCGCCAATGATCACCGCGTCGTACATCATTTGGGCGGCTTTTTGCCGAAATCGGTTTCAGGTCGCTGTGAAGCCGCCGGCCTCCGTGCGGCCAACAAAAGGCCGGAAGCAGCCAGGTGAAGCGCCAGGAGAGGCCACAGTGCTTTCATTGTGTCGAGGCGCATGGACGGATGCTATGAACGGTTTCCAGAGTTGTCGAGTCGGTCTATAATCAGCTTGTTTGGCCGGCAAGTCTCGATTGAACTTGCGGCGGCCTTCGAAATGACGCGCGCCAAATCACAACTCGATCTTGATCATTCCGCCTGCGACCCTCATCTCTGGCGGCTTGATCCGGAGGTAACGTTTCTGAATCACGGCTCGTTTGGGGCTTGTCCGAGGGCGGTTCTGGAGTTCCAGCAGCAAATCCGCGAACGGGTCGAGCGTCAGCCCGTGCAGTTCTTTGTCCGCGACATGGAAGGCTTGCTCGACGAGGCCCGAAATGCGCTGGCGGAGTTTCTCGGTGCCGCGAGCGGCGGGCTGGTTTTCGTTCCGAACGCTACCGCCGGGGTGAATACGGTTCTGAGATCCCTGCGATTCGAACCGAATGACGAACTGCTGGTCACAAATCATGAGTACAATGCCTGCCGCAACGCGCTGGATTTCGTGGCGAACTTATCTGGCGCCAGAGTGGTGCCGGTCGAGGTGCCGTTCCCGCTGCCGTCTGCGCGGCAAATCATCGAAGCTGTTATGAACCGCGTCACCGGGCGAACGCGCCTGGCACTGCTGGACCACGTTACCAGCCAAACCGGGGTGGTTTTTCCCGTGGAAGAACTGGTTCGCACTCTGGCCGAACGCGGCGTGGATGCCTTGATTGATGGAGCACACGCGCCAGGAATGGTTCCGGTCCATCTCCGGTCGATCAATGCGGCCTATTACACAGGGAACTGTCACAAGTGGCTTTGTGCGCCGAAAGGGGCCGGATTCCTCTGGGTGCATCCGGATCGGCAGCACCTGATCCGCCCATTGTCGATCAGCCACGGAGCGAATTCACCGCGCACCGATCGTTCGAGGTTTCTGATCGAATTTGGGTGGACCGGCACCTGGGATCCATCCGCTTTTTTGAGCGTTCCGGAGGCGTTGCGGGTGATGGGATCGTTGTTGCCGGGCGGATGGCCCGCCATAATGGACCGGAACCGGCGGCTGACCTTGGCGGCGCGAAGCGTGATTTGTGACGCGCTCAGGATCGAACCTTCTTGTCCGGATGCACTGGTTGGCGCATTGGCGTCGTTTCCTTTGCCGGACGCGCTCGAGGCTGATCCCCGGCCGAAATCGCCATTGTATGCAGACCCGCTGCAAGAAACCCTCCTTCGGCAATTCGGCATCGAAGTGCCCATTATTCCGTGGCCCGCGCCACCGCGGCGTTTGCTGCGAATTTCCGCCCAACTCTACAATTCGCTTCCCCAATTCGAAAAACTGGCAGACTCCCTCATGAAGATCCTTTAAGCAGGCAGGGCGAGTCCGTCCCCGGCCTCCTCGGCTGACGGGGAACCTGCGGCTATGAGCTTCTATGCCTTTTTGGTTTTCAACACCTGGCCGACCCAATCCTGATGGTTCAGGTACCATTGAACTGTTTCGCGAATGCCCCGCTCGAAGCTGTAGGCCGGTTTCCAGCCAAGCTCCCTTTCTATCTTTGCGGCGTCAATTGCGTAACGGCGGTCGTGCCCGGGCCGGTCCGTGACGAAGGTGACCAGCTTGCGCGAGTGGCCGCCGCGTTCGGGTGCCAGTTCGTCGATCAGATCGCAGATCAGCTCTACAATGCGGATGTTGGCCCACTCATTGCGACCGCCAATGTTGTAGGTCTCGCCATCTTTGCCGCGAGTCAGCACCCGCCAAAGGGCTTCAGTATGGTCGCGCACATAGAGCCAGTCGCGTACGTTCATGCCATCGCCATAAACCGGGATGGCCCGGCGCTCGAGCACGCTTTGAATCACCACCGGGATGAGCTTCTCCGGATATTGGTAAGGGCCGTAATTGTTGGAGCAGTTGGTGATGACGATGGGCAAGCCGTAGGTGTGATGATAAGCGCGCACCAGCATGTCGCTGGCGGCCTTGCTCGCTGAATACGGGGAATTCGGCGCGTAGGGAGTCGTTTCCGTAAAATGGCCGGTCGGGCCCAGGCTCCCATAAACCTCGTCCGTCGAAACGTGATGAAAGCGCTTGCCTGCCCAATCACTATTCCATACCACGCGGCAAGCTTCAAGCAGATGAAACGTCCCGACAATGTTGGTGTGGATGAAATCGCCCGGCCCCGCGATGGAGCGGTCCACGTGAGATTCCGCGGCCAGGTGCATGACGTGGGTAATGTGATGTTCCTGCACGACCCGCAACACCTCCGCTTTGTCGCGCAAGTCCACATCTGCAAAGCTGTATTTGGAATGCCCGGCCGCAGCCTCGAGATTGGCGAGATTTCCCGCGTAAGTGAGGCAGTCCAAATTGACCAGCCGTTTCACCTCCGGCCTGTCAAGCACATGGTGAACAACGTTGGAGCCGATAAAACCGGCCCCCCCTGTCACGAGTAAATTCATGTCCGGCATTCAATCCCGCAGAGCAGCATTTCGGCCAGAGCGGAAACCGTCCGCCGCCATCGGCCCTTCAACTTCGCTTCGCCTCCGCCAGGACTTGTGAGAGATATTCCCGATATTCGCATTGAGGCATCCTGGAGATTAGCATCTCGAACCGCTCGATGTTTAGAAAGCCTCGCCGGAAGGATGCTTCCTCCGGACAGCCGACTTTGATGCCCTGCCGCTTTTCGATTGTTTGAACAAATGCCGACGCTTCGTGCAGGCTGCTGCTGGTTCCGGCATCCAGCCAGGCAAAGCCGCGGCTAAGCCGGAAAACATTCAGTTGGCCGCGGGCCAGATATTGCAGGTTGATGTCCGTGATTTCCAGTTCTCCCCGGGCTGAAGGTTTGAGCTTTTTCGCGATCTGAACCACTTCGTTATCGTAAAGATAAAGGCCCGGCACGGCATAATTGCTTCGGGGCTGCTTTGGTTTCTCCTCGATGGAAATGGCTTTGCCGTCCGCGTCAAATTCCACCACTCCGTAGCGCTGGGGATCATGTACGTGGTAACCGAAGACCGTCGCTCCCTTCTTAAACTCGGCGAAGGCCCGCTGGAACGCGTCGCCCCCATAAAAGATGTTGTCCCCGAGCGCGAGAGTGACCGCATCCGAGCCAATGAAAGATTCGGCGATGAGGAAGGCCTGGGCGATGCCCTCCGGCCGGGCCTGTTCCCGATAGTCCATAGACAAACCCCAGGCCGACCCGTCCTGAAAAAGCTGGCGAAACCGCGGCAAGTCCTGCGGCGTCGAAATCAGGCAGAACTCTCGAATGCCGCTTTCAATCAATGTGGTCAGCGGATAATAGACCATGGGTTTGTCGTAAACCGGCTGCAATTGCTTGCTCGCTACCAAAGACAGCGGATAGAGTCGCGAGCCGGCGCCGCCGGCCAGAATGATGCCTTTCATGGGAGCCTAGGCTAACGGATGATCAAATCGGGCGAAAGACGCAACTTCTGCTTCTGTTGGGCTGAGAACGGTGGAAGGTTTTCCATCCACCGAGCGTTTTAAAAGATGAAAGTATTGTTCGATCATTCAGATCCCTTTTTTCTGGCACATGGCGGGTTTCAAATCCAAATTGAACAAACAAAGTCCGCGTTGGAGGAGATTGGGGTAGAGGTCGAGTATCTGCGCTGGTGGGATGCACGCCAGGATGGAGAACTCATCCATTTTTTTGGTCGTCCTGCGATTGCTTATTTAAGGTATGCCCACGAAAGAGGAATTAAGCTGGTAATGGCCGAACTGCTTACCGGGCTGGGTGCCAGGTCTCGCCCGGAGCGTTCGATCCAAAAACTGCTGATTAAACTTGCCCGCAGAACTCTTCCAGGGGATTTCGTCGCGCGCATGGCTTGGGATGCCTATCGGTTGGCGGATGCCTGCGTCGCCCTTACTCCGTGGGAAGCCTCGCTGATGAGCGACGTGTTCGGTGCACCGTCGCGTAAGGTTTTTGTCGTGCCTAATGGAGTGGAGCCAATTTTCCTCCAACGATCCAAAGTTCCGCGCAATGAATGGCTGGTCTGCACCGCAGTCATTGCTCCCAGAAAGCGTGTGCTTGAACTGGCGGAGGCCGCTGTGATGGCTGCTACACCCTTATGGATCATTGGAAAGCCCTACAGTGCGAATAATGAGTATTCCCGGCGCTTTGAGCAGTTTGCCCACTCTCACAAGCAAATCATCCGTTACGAAGGAGCAATTGACGAGCGTGCCACTCTCGCCCAGGTCTATCGGGAGGCGCGCGGCTTCGTGCTTCTGAGCGACAGGGAAAGTCTCAGCCTCTCGGCGCTGGAAGCGGCTTCCTGCGGTTGTCCGCTGCTGTTGAGTGATCTTCCCTGGGCCAGAACTGTCTTCAGAGAAAACGCGCGTTATGTTTCTCTCGATTACCCGGCAGCAAAGATGGCGCAGGAAGTAAGCCGATTTTATAGCGATGCACCGAACCTTCCAGTACCGCCACCCGCAAAGTCATGGCGCCAAATTGCCGAAGAGCTGAACCGGCTTTATCAATCGATACTCAAGCCTTCTGAGCAGGAACCCGTGAGCAACGATTCGCTTTCTCACTGAGAACCTCCTCATAAATGGCCAAATGATGATTGGCGATCACTGAAGGATGAAATCGAGTGCGCGCCATCGCCTTGGCCCGGGCTGCCATGGCTTGGGCGACGGCCGGCTGGTTCAGAATGCGCTGGACCTCTTTCAGAAAAGTCTCCGGCCGAGTCGGATCAAATAGAAGGCCGGTTACCTCATCTTCAATCAAATCCGGGATGCCTCCGACTCGTGAAGCGGCCACGGGCAGGCCCGCTGCCATTGCCTCCAAGACCACCATGGGACAATTATCTTCTCGTGTAGGCAGCGCCAACATAGTGCTTTTTTGAAACCATGCCTTGGTGGCGCTGCGGTCCACGAATCCCTCATAGACACACCAGGGTCGCTCACCGATGAGGGTAAGAAACTCCTTCCCGTACGAGTCGCGCTCTGAGACCTGCCCAAGAAACACGATCTGGAGAGGATATCTTTTTGCCAATGGATCCAAGCTGCGGATAAAGTGGTTTTGATTTTTGCGAACATCCACATTGCCTATTACAAGGACTGTCGGTCGCGAGGGGGGGATTACTTCCAGCCTGAAGAAGGACGAATCCACAGCATTAGGCAGGAGCCAGGTTCGCCGAGCCAATGGGGATACAGCCCCACGCGTGTAATTGGTAATGCAGATTACTCCGTTTGTGCGGGGCAGGGTAATTCGTTCCAAGTAGCCAGCAATCCAATTAAAGGAAAAAGGACGCGCTCCAGTCACTTCAGCGATCAAACGCATATTGCCATGAATGGTCAGCACATTTGGATACCCCGACCAGACTGCGCTGATGGCGCAATCTCTTTCCGTGCCTTGGCCATGGACGATATCGGGCGCAACTACTTTTAGATAGCGTCGAACAGCCTTGATACACCCGAGATAGCCAGAGCGCAGCCATCCCAATCTGGGAACGTGCAAGCCAGTAAAGTGGATGTTAGGCGCTAACTTCTTTGGACATGCCACCTGACGCTGGTAACAGGAAACGACGTGGACTTGCAGCGCCGGTTGGTCTGCGAACCCTTCCAAGAGGGCGGCCGGCGCTGTCCCAAAAATCGGAGCCGGCTTTCCATAATCGCGGAAGCTTTCGCGCGCATCCGACGTGAGTAGAGCCAGCTTCATTCGCCTCGATGCAGTCAATTCAGAAGTCCGAGGCAACTCTAATCGCCGCGGACCACGGCGTCTTTGCGCTTTCGCCCTGCGAAGAGCAAGGTGGCGTAATGCGCTTCCGGGCAGCGCCCCTCCTTCCGGGAGAGCTGTTTGTGCATGACCGGCTCAAAATAGGGGAGGAGCCATGGACTAAACCATTCGCTATCCAACTTTATCGGATGGCCGACTGCACCAGGATCTTTACTCAATGCTTCTATATCCTCATCGTTGGTCAAGTCCTGGCCGATGACGACCCAGCCGCCGGGACGAGCGACCTGAATCAGTCTTTGCATGCAACGCCGGGCATCGCGGACGTGATCGAGCACGTTAATCATCACGACCAAGTCAAAGTAGTTATCCGCAAATGGCAGTTCTTCCAAAGCGTGATCATCCAGGACGCAAGCAGCACGCCGATAAAGGTCGGCCACGAAAGTCAGCTTGAACTTTACATAAGCGCGAATAAGAGGGTCGGATAGCACTAAATGCTTGGGACAGCACACTTCCTGAATCAGACGCATGTTGGTGTAAGGCCCGCATCCCACTTCAAGAGCATTGTCCACTTCAGAAGGAAGAAACCGGTAATGGTCAAAGGCGTTCTTCCACCAGTAATTCCAGTCATCACCCCGATATTTAGGCAGCATGCCCAAGACAGATAGCATCCTCCAGACGTAGTTCTTTCCGTACCGAGCGCGAGCGCGTTGGGCACCGACCCAATGCCCGCATTCCCAGGATTGCGCTGCTTTCCACTGGTCCGCGCTTACATGGTCTTTGACAATCTGGCTGCCCATAAAAACTAAATGTCGGTTGCCATTTTCAGCAGGTTTTCGACCGAAACAGCCCGAGAACAGAAATGCAATGAAACGGAAACAGTTTTCGAAAGAGGCCAGTTTCGAGTTGAATAGTCACTCGGGGGCCAAATATCTTCTCTGAGGCTGCGCTCAGAAATGGCAGAACCGTGGCATCCGATCCCCATTCAACCAGTTCCAGACCGCAGTGACGCTCCGCCAGGTTTCGGAGGTGCCAATGATCCCAGGACTGGAGATGTCCCTCGTTTACCTGATTTAGCTCGAACCGCTTCTCCGTCAAGCGATGAAGATAACGCAAATTCGGTACGGCAATAATCACGTATTGCCGCGCGATCCGCCCCAACTCAGCCAGGGTTTTCCGGGGGGTATCAACATGTTCCAGCACGTGAAAGCACGAAACTACCTCAAACGATTTCTCACCGAACTGCCCCACCGGATCGTCGGCCCTCAACCGGTAACACCGCCCAAGTCGCCCTGCCAGGCGGACGCACTCCGGATCAATGTCGGCTCCAGTCACACTAAACCCAGCCTCTCCAAAAATCTTTAAAGCCTCACCCCTCCCACACCCATAATCGAGCACAGACAGCCCGGTCGGCTCCACATGCCGCAATAACAGGTCTAACCCAACCTGTTTCCACCAGTTCTCGTAATAGTGCCAGCGGTTGCGCTTTGGATCGATGGCGTACGGCAAATGCGTCGGTTTAGAAGAAGGCACCGATGCAGCAGAGACTCCCCTCTTATTCATTGAAGCTTGAGGTTCATGGTTCGGCGCCATGCGGGCCTCGATCCTGGCGGGCGCTGGCTTAGGTTTGTAGATCCGCGAAGTTCCAAAGGATGACACGCCATTGATAAGCAATAAGTTCCTTCCATCCGCTACGAGTTGTCACGGTTTACGAGCCAAAAGAGCAAACTCAATAATCCCCAGTTCGTCGTCAAGTCGCGCTTGAGCGGCAGAGCGCAAACGCGACCGGAGGGCTGCCAAATAAACTCTATCGACGGTTCTCAACGGCCTGGTCCCGATCAAATCAAACCCGAACCGTGAAATCGCGGATTCATAATCACTGACGAAACGTCGCGTGGCCCGGTGATACTTTGGATACATCCAATCGTAAAGCCATTCGGGATATGTTTGAAAGTCCAGGGGAGGCAGAGGGTCTTCAAATTCACCATGCCCGCCTAAATCCACCACGTGCAGCATTAGCCCCCCTTTTTTCAAGCCTCGGTGGCAGGCAGCGAAAAATGAAGCCAAGTCCTCTACGTGCTCCAAAACATAAGTAGAAAAGATGAAGTCAAATTCTGAGACAGACTCCATTTCCTCCACAAAGCCTATTCGGTAGTTTACCTTGTCCTGGTTTACCCCCCCTGATTCGCCGTCCATCAAGCCGCTCAAATCTATCGGAAGTCCCTTTTGGCGCAAACAAGTAAGGACTTGGACTTGCTTTTGATTAATGACCGGGGGCTGAATTTCAACAAGTTGGACCCGCCGCGCGCCTAAGCCCAGGAAAAGTCCAGCCGTGGCGAGGCAGTCGCCCGGCCCGGCCTCGCACACTGTTGTATCCTGAAAACTGAATTCCTTTGGCGTAAGCTCCAATACATGGCGGCACAAAAGTTCATGCCGTTCCACAATGAGATCCAGCGCCTGATCCAGCACGGGAGACTTCGGCCGCGTTTTGAAACCCAAAGCAATTCTGACCTGTCGCTTCTGGTTTCCCAAAAGCGCTTTTAATACTCTTCTTTTGTGCATCATGCTCGTGCCCGGACCAACACTAACATCGCCAGTCTATACCGAAGCGCTCGGCAAAATCCAGCAAAAGCACGGCTCGCACGGCTCGCACGGCTCGGCCTAAACTCGCTCGGCAGATCGTATCGGAGAAGACAACCATTTGATTCGTTACGCTTGAGGCGAATCGAAGGGTATTCGAAGCAAGCTCCAATCGCTGGGTGAAGTTGGGTCCGCCGGTTATCGGGAGCGGGGTCTGTGATGCCCTCCCGCTCCCGAATTCCCGATGGTTCCTGCTCCTTGGCGTCAAGCGGGGCGTCAATATTGCCCCCAGCGATCAGGCCGACAGCGCTTGGTTTCTTTCAGAAACAACCTCTGGACTGCCAGTCAGTGCATTTAATTTCCGGCTTTCGGTCAACCGTAAGTTATTCACATGCCGCCTGCGGCAAGCGCACCCTGCTATTCCCACCTGGATTACTTTTTGTCCTCGCTCGTGAGGGTTGTGTTTTTTGCCTCCAGTACGCACCACCAACCCATCCGCCCAAGCCCTGCATTTTTCAGCACTTTTCCCAACAGACAGTTCATGGGAAAAGCCTCACCTCCAAGTTTGGACGGGCATTGACGGAAGAAAACGTTCTGGAGTTCAACGGCCAGAACCCGGCAGAGCGCAGCGGCGACGACGCTTTGGCTCCGGCTTCTGTATTATTTACCTCGAATACACCACTATCATTTAGCCTGAGCAGGCTCAAATGGCGCTTTATCGCCTTATTGTGGTTTGCTAAGCAGGAATGGAAGCCATGCAGTATCCAGAGTTTTCACGGCTCTTATGGGCCAGTACCAATAGTTGAACGCTAGTCCGGTGATTAACGGCCCAAGCACGAGCGCGCCCAAACCGAGTGATGTGGTGTGCGCTAGCAACAATGTCACTCCCAAGCTGGAGGCATTGGAGGCGACAAAGAACCAAAGAAACGGTGTGCGGTTGGTTGTGATGATAAGCGTGGTCCACATCGACAGTTGCACCTCCAGAAATCCATTGACCGCGAGCAGCGCGAACCAGTGCATGGGTAACACGTTTTTATCAATGGCTAGCCGCTCCAGAATGAGCGGGATCAGAGGAACGACAACGGCAGCCATTCCAATAAACGTGAGCTTTTGGAGCCACACCCGCGGCCAAAATATTTTGCGCAGTGTTCGTAAATCGTTACGGGCGCGACACTGCTGAATCCGAGGCCATTTCACCTGCGTCCACACCAGCGCCATTCCACCCACAACATTAATGATCTGTACGGACAATCCATATTCGGCAGTGGCAGCCAGCCCAAACAAGGTTAAGCAGATGAATGCATTGGTGTTCGTGGTGAAGTAACCACTCAAGAATTGGACACCCACGCGCCAGGTATTAGGCCATAAAACCCGAATCAGGTTACGCACTGCCTCGGGCGACGGCGGAGGGTGGGGCGCTCGATTCAAAAAATTCAAACACTGCCGCCGCGCTAGAATGTAGAGGAAAGCGGCCGCAATCAGACCTGCCAAGGGGACGGCCAACAATCCCCCGCCAAGCAACAACAGAACACACGACAGTACGAATTTGACGAGATAGACTGCCACGAAGTTGCGCATACAGAGCAACACGAAATTCATGCTGCGCAGGTAAATGTTCCACCAACTGGAGTATAACTCCACGCATGTAGCGAACAGGGCAATCGCCCACGCGATCCACGTATGGGTCGGCGAGGCAGTCTCCTCGACCCGCATGCCAACGAGATAGGTTCCTCCAGCGCCTAGTAAAAGGAGTAGTGCAAGACACAACCAGGCATACAGCCGACGTGCTGTATATAGCAGCTTCCACAGCAAAGAATAATTTGGTTTGCCAGTCCCCTCAGCCTGGGGAACACCGTGGGCACGGAGTTCGTTCGCTCCCCCCATGGCGTAGCCAACCGCCCTATCGATGGAATTCAGAAAGCCGAAATCGATCAGCGGCCCGAACGCGTTCAAACTCAAGAAGACGTAGTACATCCCCAGATCTTTGGGCGGAAGCAGCTTGAGCAACAGAGGCAGCAATAGAACTCCGGCGCCCAGGCGCAAGACGTTAAAAGCCCAGGACCATGCTATCGGGGATAAAAGCAACCGTTTCCGCCAAATGAGCATAACAAGAGACTCGAGTCGAGATCAGGAAACGCGATCCATTTATGCTCCAGAG
>CAZCUL010000275.1:0-5574 GCA_964501475.1 uncultured Verrucomicrobiota bacterium
ACGGCCGGGTGTCTTGATTGCCCATCAGTGGAAAGGCCTGACCGATTACGAGAAGAAGCGGGCCGAAATGCTTGCGAAGCTGGGTTACGTGGCGCTCGCTCTCGACATCTACGGCAAGGGCATTCGCGCCGAGACTCGCGAGGAGGCCGCGAAGTTGGCCGGCAAGTACAAAGAGGACCGTGCTCTGCTGCGGGCGCGAGCCAAGGCCGGTTTGGAGCAGCTCAAGAAACATCCACTCGCCGATGCCGGCCAAATCGCGGCCATTGGCTACTGTTTTGGCGGCACGACGGTGTTGGAACTGGCGCGGAGCGGCGCCAAGTTCGACGGAGCGGTGAGTTTTCACGGCGGCTTAAATACGCCCGATCCTGGCGAGGCGAAAGACATCGAGGCCAAGGTCCTGGTTTTGCATGGAGCGGATGACCCGTTTGTGCCGCCTGCCGAAGTGGCGGCGTTTCAGGAAGAGATGCGAAAGGCCGGCGTGGACTGGCAAATGATCAGTTACGGCGGCGCCGTCCACAGCTTCACGGACTGGAACGCAGGCGCCGACAATTCCACAGGGTCAGCCTACAACAAAAAAGCAGACGAACGTGCCTGGGAAGCAATGGAGCAGTTCTTTGCCGAAATCTTCTGAAGGAATTCGCCCGCGCACTCAGTTGACTCCGCAGGTGATCTGCGACGCTCGAGTTCGTGTGGTGGGGTTTTGCACTTACAAGTCAAGAGTATGAAGGGTAGAGCCATCAGCTACGGACTTTGTTAAATGACGGGTGGACGGGTTATTGATTAGTTGCTCCCGCCATTCCCACGAACTGCCACACTTGCACGCGACCGTAGATTTGCGGGGTCTGAACGGCCAGGATCGTTGTTTGTTCTTCCGCCGCATTCTCCCACGATGTAAGTGCAGCCTTGTATTTCGCAAGAGCAACTTTGGCGTCCCGCACATTTTCCATTATAAGATTGGCCCTACGCCTTTCTGCCATATTCACCTCGACATAAGCGGAATTACCACCCGCACCGGTGAGCGCAGTTGCATCTGCGCGGCGCGCCTCGCGATCCTGTTGCTCAACATCAGCACTGAATCGAGCATACTCGGCCCTCATCTGCTTAACCTTTTCGAGATACTGACCAATCGCTGGCGGAAGGTTTTTGATGGCGATTTCGCCAATTTGAGTGCGACATTTCTTAAATCCCCAATCTGCCAGTATTTCATAAACCTGGATTCGTTTTTTGGAATTCGTTGGAACATTTCTGGCCGCCTCAATTCTCGTGCTTGGCTTAGTCGCTATAGCCGAACTCCGACGAGCTTGGTCAGCAGTTTCATAAGATTGAATTGTTTCTTTTGCCGCTCTTAATTCGGCGATCGAATTAGTCAGCGATTGTGTCAATTGCTCTAATTGTTCTTGAAGACGAAGCAACTTGACGTTTGCTTCGTTAGTGTTTTGTGCGGCTTGTGCCGCCGCGAGCGCGGCACGACCATTGTTCACCGTATCTTCAGTCTTATGACTTTTGCCAAGCACAAACGCCAGTATCGTGCTTACGCAAAGCAAGACAATGAAGAGAGAGACAATGACTCCTGTTAGTACTTTTGGATTCGACGTTCCGCCGTTGAGGGAGAACTGGCTTTTACCAATGTTCACGTGAGTTAAAATTGGGCCCGTACCAACACAACGTCAAGCAACGCCATCGGGTAACACCCCCTTTGGCGCAACGAATCCTCCTCCCGGGTAACACTTACTTTTGGCGCGCGGCGCGACATGTCGGAAACCCAGCGTGTGGCCGCCCTGAAAGCCGCGCTCCACTATTCACAGCGGCGCCAGAAATTCACCGACTTGCGCGGTTTGTGAATGGCGCGGCGTATCCGATCAGGCCAAACCTTCCGTATCGCGTGTCTTTACCAAATCCTTTTCGGCCAATACCCAGTCTTCCAGCGTCAGTTTGCCGTCATGCGTCAACTTGTCGCGATAGAGCGTGTAGGCGTGCTGGCGCACCATTCCCTTTGTGATGCTGGGTGTGAACGGTTCCGGCTGTTCGACTGGCACATTCTTTTCGTCTTTCATTTTCAAAGCTCCTATTGTTTGAAACAAGATGACGGCTACTGGCCGCGATTGCAACTCGCGAAGTCCACGCGAGGTGATGGAAGTGATGAAAGCCTTTCCACAAAGGAGTTCAAGGATCGCAAGCGGCTATCGCCGAAAAATAAAATTGTCCAGGGAACGTGGTTTCAGCGACTAAAGAGGCAAGAAGTCACGAATGATCGACCGAATCGAGGAATTGCGTCTGCGGACCCAGGCTGGCGAAGTCACCGCCGGAAGCGAATTGCTGGCCATGTTCTATGAGCGGATTTTCGCGTATTTTCGACGTCTTTGCGGGAGCGAAGAGGACGCCGCCGACTTGACTCAAAAGACCTTTGCCAAGGTCTGGACGGCTCTGGGTTCCTACCAGGGCCGGGCCAGCTTTTCAACGTGGCTTCATGGCATCGCGCATCATGTCTATGTCGATTGGCGCCGGCGGAAGAATCCCGCGGAGCTTCGATGCGACGAGTGGTGGGAGATGCAGGCGGGCGACGCGCTTTCGCCCGGCGAAGAGGCGACCGGGCGCGACCTGGCCTGCCAGCTTTACGCCCTGGTGGAGCAGCTTGATCCCGACATCCGAGAAACGGTCCACTTGCACTACTACCAGGGCTTGTCGCTCGCCGAAACCGCCGAAGTGCTCGGCATCGCGGCCAGCACGGTGAAATACAGATTGCGGCAGGCACTGGATTTTTTGCGATGCCGAATGGCCGAACCCAGGACATGAACTATTTGGACGCCCGGTTATGAACGATGTCGAAATTGAAGAGCTTTTGCGAATGGCGCCGCGCCCGAAAGCGCCGGCTGGCCTGCTGAGCCGGTTAACGGCCGGCGTCCGGCTACCGCAAAGCCAAAACGAGCGCTCCCACATCGATCCGATTCCTTTCTGGCGTCGATGGGCTCCAGCGCTGGCGTTTGGAGTGGTTTTGCTGACCTGCTGCGTCCTCCTCGCGGTTCAGACGAATCAACTGTTCGAATTGCGCCGGGAGAATCGGTCTCTGCGGGTGGCCGCGGCAGATCTCCAGGAGTTGCGCGGCGACAATGCGGAATTGCTGCGGCGCCATTCCGTGTCAGAGGAGGCCCAGCGGACGCGGAGGGAGCGCGCTGAGTTGATTGAACTGCGGTCAGAAGCGGTTACGCTGCGCGCCGAGGCCCAGGAACTGTCTGCCGCACGTGCTGAGAACGAGCGTTTAAAGGCCGAACATGCGGCGGCTGTCGCGCGGGCAGGCGTTGCCGAGGAGGACCCATTTGCCATCGACAAGGAACGCGCGAAACGTGTCGCTTGTATCAGCAACATCAAACAGATTGGCCTTGCCGCGCGGATGTGGGAGAACGACAACAAAAAGGGCCTGCCGGCTGATTTTACGACCATGAGCAATGAGCTGAGCACGCCCAAAATCCTGACCTGCCCCGCCGACGCCGCACGTCAGAGGGCCGCGACCTGGGCGGAATTTGACGCCAGTAAAGTCAGCTACGAAATGCTTTCGCCGGGCGCAACGGCGTCAGATCCCGATGTCGTTTATGTGCGCTGCCCGATCCACAACAATGTGGGGTTAATCGACGGCTCGGCGCACCAGCTTGGGGATCAGTCCCGAGTGGTAAAGGTGGATGGGAAATTCAAAGTAGTGCATCAATGAAACCGCTGTTCTTCGTTGTCATTATCGCCACCGTGGGTGGGGCATTTTGGTGGGAGAGCGCGACAGTGGGAAAGCTGCGCACCCAGAACGAGCAACTTCGCGCCAGCAAAGAGGAGGCAGATCGCCTGAGGTTGGAGAATCGCGAGCTTCAGAATGAAGAATTCGCCCCGGCAAGCCGCATGTCTTCAGAAGAGCGACTTGAGCTCTTGCGACTGCGCAACGAAGTGCGCCAATTGAGAGCGGAAAGCCCGCAACTGGAGAAGCTGGGGGAGGAAAACCAACGGCTGGCGGACGAACTCACCTCCGGAAAAATCACACCGCGAAGGCTGGTGAATCTGGAAGGAACCGTCGCGCGCGAGGACTGGAGGCATGCCGGATTTGCCACACCCGAGGCTGCGATCCAAACCTTTTTCTGGGCGATGGCTTCCAGGAACATCGAGGCGGTTTTTCAAAGCGTCGGACCTGATACCAGCGCGGGATTCCGTAGCGCCATGCTGGAAGACCCAGACGAATTCCGGGAGAGCTTTCTCAAGGATAACCCATTTGCACGAGCGAGCGGCTTCCGAATTGTCACTCGGACGAATGTCAACGACGACAAGTTGCGTCTCGAAGTTCAACTGGCGGCAGACGGCATGACTGTGCTTTTCCCGCTGCGCCGCGTCGGCAACGAGTGGCGGGTCGAAGTCCATTGAGCCGCAGCATCTGTCGGACTCGGGTCGGGTGGTGGAATGGCGGCAAGCCTACTACGTGAAGCGCGGCTCTGTGAGCCGCAGCGCTGCGAAACTCGGAAACTCTCGATATTTTCTCGCGAAACGTCGTTCTCAATGCTGCTGTGGGTCGCAGACCCGCGGTCCCTTCGGCTTGGGCAACAGGGCCGTGAGAAGGCTCGCTTCTTTGCTCTCGAGCTGTGGAACGTCGGATGCGGCGGTCGGCTCAGGGCGTTACTTCCCCGGAACGCTGGTAATAGAGAAGCGCGCTCCGCGGCGCCAGCTTCAACGACACAGTCCCATTCGACTCGATTTGTTCGGGCGCCTTGCCACCCGGCCCGTGCCATCGTTCCGCCGCGGAATCGAGCCGTTTGCGCCAAAGACCTTGAGGGACGGCGGCGGTGACTGACACCGGTTCCTTTTTGAAGCAGAGAAGCAGCAATGCCTGGTCGGCGGCTGAGGCGTATCGCACAGCCAACACCTCGTCGGCCTCGTGTTCCACGACATGGGTGGTCTCCTTTTCAGCGCGGGCGATGGCAGGCAACTCCTTGCGCAAACGAATCAGTTCTCCGTGAAATTCGCGCAGGACGCGATGGTGCTTTTGGCCGGCCAGGTCGTGGTTGAGTTTGCTCCGCTGAAAGGTCTTTTCATCGTGCGGATCGGGAACTTCTCCCTGCCATTGGAAGGCCTCGAATTCCCTGGCGCGCCCTTCGCGAACGGCTTTGATCAATGCCGGGTCGGAATGGCTGGTGAAGTATTGGAAAGGTGCGGTTTCTCCGTATTCCTCGCCCATAAAAAGCATTGGAACAAACGGCGAGAGAAGAATGGTGCTCGCGGCGAGCTTCAATTCCTCAAAGGAAAGCGTCGCGCTCAAGCGGTCGCCGGTAGCGCGATTCCCGACCTGGTCGTGGTTCTGGATGCAGACGACGAACTGGCGCGCGGTTGTCAGCCGGGGCGAATTGCCGTGACGGCGTTTCCGATGCTTCGAGTAATCATTGATGTAGGTATAGCCGTGACGGAAAAAGCGGGCCAGCGGCTTCAAGCCGCCAAAGTCCTCGTAGTAGCCCGACTGCTCGCCTGTGAGCAGCGCGTGAAGAGAGTGGTGGAAATCATCGCTCCATTGCGCGTCCAGTCCATAGCCACCGATCGTGCGCGGCATGATGA
>CAZCUL010000276.1:0-5354 GCA_964501475.1 uncultured Verrucomicrobiota bacterium
ACAAATCCCCTTAAACCCCTCCAAAAAACATGCGGATTGTATTTGATCGAACTGGTATTCGGCTACAAAAAGCTGGATAAAAGTTGAGCCAAAACATGCAGCACCCCATACAACAATCTTCGGAGCGTGGCAAGCAGGCGCATGCTTTCCGCCGCGTAGCGGCTTCGTTCAACCAGATCACTGCAGCCAACGCCGGATGGCGCACTCAGTTCTGCTTTCGCGGGTCACGTCATCCGTCCGGCGTGGCTGAGTTCTATCGTTCGGCATGAAAGCGACACCCCCCGAACTCGGTGGACTGAAGTCGGCCTTTGCGGGGCGACAAAAACCCCAAAAATGGGTTCTTGACGACTTGCACCCCGTCGATTGGTTGGACGCTACGGATTTCGTGCGCGATATCGAAGGTGGCGAAGATCGATGTCTTCTGTTTCAAAGCGCTATTCCGTACTTCGCATGCTGACTGATGAGGCACGGCTTTTTCTCCTTCCCGATCTCTTGGCAAGTCTGATCCCGTATCCGCATGAGACAGTGACGAAGATCTGTGATTTTGAGGACGAGCGTGGAATGGTTTTGCTTGGATTACTTGCGACGGCAGAGCGAGATGCTGTCGCCCAGTTCATCCACTCTCTGTCCGAGTGGGAGGAAATGCGTCCATACTCAGAGGAAATTGAAAAGTTGGCTGGTTTGATTGAGGCCAGCCGAACAAGCCAGATCCAGCGAACCCGGCGATGACGCTCTGGTTGACAATCGTAGATCAGTGGCGCCGGGTCGCTGATCTGAAACGTTCGGCGGCCTCTCGGCCTGCGCGAACAAAACAATTTTTACGATTGTTTTACAGGTACATGACACTCGGCAGCGAAACTCGAGAACACTTCAGTCCATGAAATTATTACTCACTTGTGTCCTTGCCATCGCCGTTGCGCTGGCTGCGCTCACAGCGGCGATTGGTTACTTCCGACAGTCCCGGAACCTCCAAGCGCAACTGGCCGCCACAACCAAGGAACTGCAACAGACCAAGAGCGACTTGGAGCACGCCAAACGAGAGGCTGGCCTTTCCTACCACTTTCACGACTCATTCTTGCGCTACTTCGGGGCGCGTGACCCCGTGGATAGAGCCATCGCACGCGGCGGCACTGATCCTGACTTGCTTGTGCGCGATGTCGCGCGCAGCATGAAAATCGAGAGAACAAAGTGAGATGCTCGCCGCCTAATGCGCTCCAGCGAACCGCGGTCTGGTTGCAATCGAACGCCCTCGTGGCCCGGGTCGCTGAGCTTGGGTCGTTCGCCAACAATTCTTCAATGCGCATCGAGAGATTCATCCGTCTAATCAATCGTCCAGTCACTTATGCAAGCTGATGCCATTCCCGATTGGGCAATTTATATTCTGTTTACACCATTTGTCCCCATTGCTGGATTCATCCATTTCTCCTTGGGAATATTGCAGGCGGCCCTAATCCTCGGGGTTGGCGCGCGACGTTTGATTCTGTCACGGAGGAATTCGCAACATCGAGCTCGATTCATTCGCACGGTTTACCTTCCTTTCCTTTTTCTCCCCAATATCGGTGTGGTGATCTGGGGCGTACTGACAGATCCGGCGCTTTAGCACAAAATCTGACTGGTTCCGGCCATCCAATGAACAAGAATGAAGAACGGCGAACCAATCGCTCCAGGCAACAGCCGCCCCGCTTGTGCGTTCGAGGCTTCGTGGTTCATTGGGCATTTCCTTTGCGCTCAGGCGTGCCCGTCGGCGGCTGTGCCTGAGCTGTTTCGTTCGGTGAATAGGTTTGGCCACGGACGTGGGTTTGATGGAGGCGGATTGGAGAGCCAGACCTGTTCTGACCACCGCAGTAGGATCGATTGCGGCGGACATGGACAGCCCCAGACGATTGGACCACGGATGGCGCGGATTTCACGGATACAGATTGCCGACAGGTTGGCTTGGGGTTTATCCGTGCCATCGGTGAAATCCATGGGTAGAGTTTTGTGGTGACACGAGGACCAGAGCCGCAGGCCCGGCGTCCCTGACCTTTGCGTTGGGCAGGATCACGTGCGCTATGAAAGACTCGCGACCATCAATCGTCGGATTCCGGGACCAATGCACGTGCGGGTCTGGTCGGACCTATGGTTCGTGCTGCTTTCGATTGGAGCTTGCCTACGTCTTGATCGGCTTGATTCCAGCGGTGATCCTTTTCGTTTTTCACGAGTACTTGGCCGTGTTGATTATCCCAGCCTTGCTTGTCACAGGAGTTGTTGCATGGCTGGCACGTCGCCACTTCAAGAGGACAGGGAGGGGCGGAGGCAGGCTGTGATTATCCACTCTGAATCGCCCAACAAAGCGGCTGCAGGCAACGCCGGGATCGCATCTCAGTTGACAATCGGACACCATTGGCCCGGCGTGCCTGAGCCGGAACGTTCGACGCACTGACACTATGGGACTGCTCGCCAAAATCTTCGGTACTGTGCCTCGAGAGGAAATGAACGGCATCCGTCTGGACATGACGCAGCCTTTTTGGGAAGTGTCCGGTAAGACCGACTTTCCATCGCTTCTGACGGCGCTCCCGGATCTGCTGCCCGAAGAGTGCGTTCTCTACTTCGAGGGAGGATCGCCGAGCGGCGAGCTTCTGGACTTTCTGCGAGCGCATGGTGTCCCCGAGCGTGCCCATGTTGCCTACGGGACGATCTGGCCCAAGCCGACAGTCTTTCACCTTCCGGCCACGCCGGAGACGATGAGTCGTTTGGTCGAGTTTACGCGCTCAAGTGCTTACCCCGAGCTCGCGATTCACTTCCACGTTTACCGCGGCCAGTCCGTGCTTCTGCAGTGGCATGACGCGTTCACTCAGCCGATGCTGCTCTCTGGCGAGTTCCCCGAGCAGCGAACCAGCACATTTGTGGGGAGACTGCACATGTCATACAAGAAGGGCGTCGAACCAAGCGATCCACCGAATGACGGCCCCGCGACGTCAGTTGGAAATTCGGACGGCTCTGGAGAGGGCCGTCATCGGTGATCTTGGACGTTCGCCTCAAACGTCCGATTGTCGGCGGGTCGAGGGTCTGATAGGTTGCTGCGGTGAGTCCGACGGTATTCAGGCACCGGCAGTACCGGTTTCACTTTTTCTCGCGAGAGGAACCACGGATTCACGTGCATGTGGTTTCTCCGGATGGAGAGGCCAAGTTCTGGCTCGATCCACAGGTCGAGTTGGCGATGAATAAGGGACTGGGGAGTGTTGAGTTGAATGAGATACGCCGAGTGATAGAGGAGCGTCATGACGAAATCAGAGAGCATTGGCGGAGACACTTTGGGAGCTGAGGTACTGAACATCTCGCCGCACGGGTTTTGGTTGATGGTGCGTGGGCGCGAGTATTTTCTGGATTTCGATCTTTTTCCCTGGTTCCGCGAAGCCACGGTCGAGGCGTTGTGCGGCGTGGAGCTGCTACATCAGGATCACCTGTATTGGCCGAAGCTGGACGTGGACCTGGATCTGGACAGGATCGAGCACCCCGAGAAGTACCCGCTCGTCGCAAGGACACCGAAATGAGGCGAACCAAACTCTCCAGGCAACGCCGGTTGGCGCTCTGGTTGCAATCCTGAGTCGTAGGCCCGGCGTGCCTGAGCTGCATCGTTAGCTGCCATGCGTGCGTCCCTCAAAGTACTCACCGTTGGAGCAGCCTTTTTGTTGGCTTTGATTGTCGAGTTTGGAGTTTGGCTGTTCGGGCCGGATCGCGTGGATGTTGGCCGATACAAGCTGGAGTCCGGTGTTGAGGTTCATCTTTTTATTGAAGCAGATTGGGAAGTTGGAGACCTTCTGTATCACACGGTTCAGAGGGATGGGCGAGAGGTTGTGCGCAAAACGTATCTCTCGAACCATGATCGCAAAGACACGTTCCGCACTTATACGGCAGCATCTGCCGACATGTCGGTCGTGGGACTCTGGGCGGAGACAGCAGACGTTTTCATTCTTTACCATATTCCGAGCGGCGAGTCGTGGCCGCGACTTCGTGACGACGAGGTTTCTTACACGCCTGAAGTCCGCCAGAAGTGGCACTCCCGTTATTTGTTGTTGCGGGCGAGCAGCCACGCCTTGCCAGTTCCGAGCTACTTCCAAGAGGCAGCTAACGAACAAAGATAGCTTTGACCGGAGCGCGCGCGGCAGGAGCGTAGGAACGGATTGAGGCGAACTCGCGACGCGCGGAGCGTCGAAGCTATCAGTGGTTGAACGAGCCCTCGCAGCGCCCTTGTCTTTTGCTTTCTCCTCGCTCCAGGCACCGAATCAGTCTCCCTGGGGCTTTCCGGACCACCCGAACCGGCTTTGCGAGCACAAAAGCCAGTTTTGGCAGCGGCATTTTGCTGAAGAAGGCGCTTTGGGAGAGTAAGCGAGGGCGTATTTGTCTGGGCCGCGCAGTGATCGGAGGCGCCCAGTCAACACCGGGCCGTTCCAGCGCACCCGGTTTTGCAACGCGGCGGCTCTGAAGCAATGGTGCAATGGCCAGAGTGCTCATGGCGGTGGATCAAGGAGGCGCCCGGGGCAGGCGCGCGACTAACTTCATGGGTTTATGGCAGGAGGGACATTCCGGCGGTGGAGTTTCAACCGAAGGCCGGCGGGGCGGTGGTTGCCAATCAAGCAAGGCAATGATGCGCTCGAATTTGGTTTTGGGAGCGGGGCTCAGCCAACCAAAGTAACGGACCCGTTGAAAGCCTTTGGGCAGGATGTGTTGGAGGAAGCGATGGAGGAACTTTTCGACGGGGAGTTTGCAGGCGATTCTTACAGGAGTCGGCAAAGAAGACGACCGACGGCCGCGGCTTGGTTTTCCTGGTTGCCTGCGGTGGTTTTGGCGGCAGATTGGGAACAGACAGCTTTGGGCGCTTCTGCCCGACTCTCGCGCCCGCCGAAGTCGGAGCGAAACTCTTTTGTTCACGAATGTTTGGTTTCGTTACATTGTCATTGACGACCCGGTCCCGTGCCGGGCCTCTAACAGTGTGGATAGGTCCGCACTCGCGGATAACCCACGTTTCAAACCGGAATCAAACACCCGCTCTTTCACTTTGTTAAGCCATATGGTCCAGCCCGCCATGATCTCCTTTATTGTCCCAGCACATAATGAAGAGCTGTGGATTGGCAAGTGCCTGGGCAGCATCCGCACGACGATGGAAAAAGTCGCCGAGCCGTACGAGATGATCGTGGTGGATGATGCTTCCACAGATTCAACTCCCCGGATTGCAGAGCAAATGGGAGCCCGCACCATTCGAGTCGAGCATCGCAAGATTTCCGCCGTGCGCAATGCAGGCGCACGCGAGGCGCGCGGCGAGGTGTTTTTCTTCGTGGATGCGGATACGCAGGTCAATGAGCGAGCCGTCAGCG
>CAZCUL010000277.1:0-5949 GCA_964501475.1 uncultured Verrucomicrobiota bacterium
GGGAGACCTTGTGGAGGTTGAACTGGCAGGCGAAGAGGTTGTTTTTAAACTCTTCGCCAAAAGCGCCGGATTCGTATCGCGTCAGACCGCAAGGGGCGGCCGGTCCCATGTGAGCCAGCACAGGCATGACTTCCCCCGTGCGCGGATGTTCATCGATGACGTCGTGGACCTTTCCGTAAACGCCTCCATAGATCGCGTGAATCAATCCGTCCCGCCGGCCTCCGCCCGGATGCTGGAAGAACGTGGTCGTAAAAATGCGTTCGCCTTCGGGTGTAAAAACCACATCCACGGGATTATCCATTCCACCGGTCATGACCGGCTCGATGCCGGTGCCGTCTGGCCGCGCGCGGAAAATATGGGCGGCGCGAGTGACGAAAGGTTTCCTTCCGGGGCGTTCGTAGGTTTGACGGGCGAAAGCGCCTTTGGCCCAGTAAATCCAGCCGTCCAATCCAAGGTAAGGCCCGTGCAAATCGTTCGCGCAGCCGGTCAGGGTTTTTCCCTGAAACCATTCCTCGCGCCGGTCCGCCACACCGTCCCCGTCCGTGTCCGTCAGCTTCCAGATGCTGGGCGGAGCGGAAACGTAGAGTGAACCGTCGAACCACATGGCGCCTTCCGGAAACATCATTTTGTCGGCAAACACGTTGCTCTGGTCGAACTTGCCGTCGCCGTCAATGTCCGTGAGCCGGACGATGCGGTGCGGTTTTTCCTCGAGCTGCTTTTCCACCTTGTCGTTTGATCCGGAAGAGTCGGCGACATAGAGGCTGCCTTGCTCGTCGAAATCGGCCACAATGGGGCGGTTCACGAGAGGCGGTCCGGCAACCAACTCCAGTTCGAATCCATCGGGCAGTGTGAAGACATGGTTGCCCAGTTTGATGGCGGCGGCAGTCGATAGGCCCGCCGACCAAAGAAAAGCCAGCACGGCAGAAAGAGTTCCGGTTCGCATAAAGAGTGGCACAGGCTCATCGAGCTCTGGTTCCGGAGATTATTAAACCGAGTCGGGCCTTTTGTGAATCACCATCCGTTGCTGAGTTGCTGGAAGGGCGTCTTCCGCGGCATTCTGCGGCAAGGTTCGCTTGTCGCATTCGAAACGCATCGTTAGCTTCTTTGCGAGTGACGCGGTGCTTCGCCGGATCGCTTCTGTTTGCGTTCTGGAGGCGAAATTGAAAGACTGCGTTTCAGCCATGAATGCGCTTATGAAACGTCTCTGGCCAGGCCTGCTCTCTTTCGTCCTGGCGGCGTGGTGAATAATTTCACCGATTATCCCAAGGAACTGCCGACCTTTCCGCGCCAGTTGCAGAAGGCGGGTTATCAGACGGCCTACATCGGCAAATGGCACATGGGCGAAGACGACGACAGCAAACGCCCGGGGTTCGACCATTTTATTACCCATCGGGGGCAGGGCAAGTATTTCGACACGGAGTTTCGCTTCAACGGGGGAAAACGCGAAGTAATGCCGGGCTATTACACGACGGCGGTGACGGACATGGCGATCGATTGGTTGGAGGAAGTTGACGCTGCAGCCGTTCCTGTTGATGCTGGGCCACAAGGCGCCGCACAGCTTTTACTTTCCCGAGCCGAAGTACGAGCGCGCTTTCGACGACGTGCGCATTCCCTACCCGACGACGACGTTTCAACTCGACGGCAAGCCCACCTGGATCCAGCAACGGCTGAGCACGTGGCACGGCATCTATGGGCCGCTGTTCGAGTGGCGCAAGGAGTTTCCGGACACCTCGGCGGCGGGCATGGTGGCGTTTGAGAACATGACTCGCGCTTATTGGGGCACGCTGCTCTCGGTGGATGACTCGGTGGGCCGCATCTACGACCAGCTTTACCGGATGGGCCAGATCGACAATACGCTTTTCATCTTCACCAGCGACAATGGCCTGCTTAACGGGGAGCATGGCATGGTGGACAAACGGACCGCGCATGAGGCGTCCATCCGCATCCCGCTGGTGGTGCGGTTTCCTCCGCTGGTGTCGCCGAAGATGCCGAAGGTGATCGAGGCGCAGACGCTGACGATTGATTTTGCCCCGACCATTCTGGAAATCTGCGGGGCAGAATTGTTGCCCAGGGTGCATGGCAAATCGTGGAAAAAGTTGATGGCCAGCGGGGACGACGAGTGGCGGACAAGCTGGTATTACGAAGATAACTACGAGAGGCAGTTTCCCTACACACCGAACGTCCGCGCGATCCGCACGGACGATTGGAAATACATTCGCTACCCGCATGGCGACGGTTCGCCGGACAAGCACCTGGCCGAGCTCTACCACTTGAGGGAGGACCCCGAGGAGCGCCGGAATTTGATCAACGTGCCGAAGCAGGCCTCTCTTCTAAAGGAACTGCGCGCCGAGCTTGACCGACTGATTGCCGCCAGTGGCGCTGTGCCCGACAAAATGCCGCTCGACGAAGGAATCAAAGGCGAGCTCCCGGACAAGAAGATTCGTTGAGGATTTAGTCTTCCGCTCCCATCCGACAACTTCCTGTCACTCCAGCCTTTTTAAGGACGGTCCATTGCAAATCGGGGCCGGTTCAGAAGGGCCCCGGCCCCCCCTGCACTTTGCATGGGCAGCCTGGAAGCCTGTTGTTTCAACGCCCGTGGGCACGCGAAACGCTTCCGTAAGGGCAATGTCTGGCACGCGGTTACCTCGAAGGGCCTGTTCATCCACAGGGCCTGAACGGCGGGACGCGCTGGCCGGAAAAGCGAATTGGACTGCGATTCATGTGGCGTTGTAATTTAATCGTAATCGGCATGATGCTCCTGCCTGGGGGTGCGCTTCGGGCTGAAGAAACGCTCGAAACGCTTCGAACCGGGTCGGAGGTTTATTCGAATGTCACCGTCACAAGTAAGACGAAGACCGACATCTTCATCCGGCACGCCAGCGGTTTCGCCAATATCAAGCTGAAAGACCTTGAACCGGACGTGCTGGCACAACTCGGTTACGAGATCGCCCCTGAGGCTCGGAAACGCCGTGGAATGTCCACACCTTCCATCGAGATGGACCCGCGGGTCAAAGAAATCCAGGCAAAAATGTCGCAGGAGGTCGAACAGAACATCCAGGAAATCCGCCAGCTTGATCCGAGAGTGCTATGGGGCGTCATCGCCGGTTCCGTCCTCTTTTATTTGTTCTTCTGCTTTTGCTGCAAACTGATCGTCGAAAAGACCGGTCATGAGACGGGGGCAATGATTTGGATACCAATCCTTCAGGTTTTTCCCTTGTTCCGAGCGGCGAACATGTCGGGCTGGTGGATAGTCCTCGTGTTCATTCCAGGCCTCAATCTGGTCGCCAGCATCGTTTGGTGCATCAAGATTACTCAGGCACGCGGCAAAAACGTCCTGGTGGCGCTGCTTCTGATTCTGCCATTTACCAACCTTTTTGCTTTTCTCTATTTGGCGTTTTCTAACGGGCTGGGCGCCAAAGAGGAATTGGGAAATCTCAATCCGAACTACATCAGCTTTCGGTAGCGAGCCTGAAAGAGGCCAGCTCTGCGGCAAACCCTGCAGCTCAAACTGAAATCCGGGCGAGGGGTGTTGGATTTGGTCGGTCCGTACCACCCGGAAAATCGGGGTGAAGACACATCTGGTTGAAGGGCTGTTCGAGGAGGGCAGGATATGAGGTCGAAGACTCTGGCATTTTGTCCGGATTGAAAACCGTTTTGTCCAACACCTGCCTCCGGGCATAGGGCTGATTGATCCCGCGACTGCGCGCGGCTGCGGGAACAAGTAAATCATCGGTGAGGGCGACGACGCTTCACCCCAGCTCACGAGCCCATCTTCCAGCAAACCTCAACAAGCGGGGGAAGAATTCCTGATTTCCTTCGTCCTGATGACTTGTTTAACTGCCCCCATGCCGGCGTATCCCACGCACACATTCTTCAGTCACCTCGTGCTCCAGGCATTGATCGACAAGCGACACCTGCTGGCCGGCGTCGCAGCGCGGCATGAGGCGCTCTTTCGGATCGCTGGCATCGCGGGTTGATGGATGACGCCTGGTGGCATGAAAGCTTTTCCAATGGCCTCCGTCGCCGTGAAAATCTTTTCAACGAAGGAATGGCTTTTATTGGCAGGCTTTCAGGCAGGATAAGTTCTGAATGAAAATCTCCCGTCGAACCTTTCTGACGACTGCTGGCGCTCTTGCGCTTGCTTCGTCCGGTTGCGCTCATCTTCGAGAGCGGCCCAGGCGCACGCACGTCAACGATGTTCAATCGCGGCTGAATGCCACATCCGTTGACCGGATTCTGAGAGTTCGCTCTTTGTCACAACTCGAAACTGCCATCAAACAGGCGGCGGAGAACGGAAAGCCGGTCTCGATCTGCGGCGGACGGCACGCGATGGGCGGGCAGCAGTTTCTCACCGATCGCGTTCTCCTCGACACGACGAGCTTTCGTCGCGTGCTGAAATTCGACCCCGACCGGGGAACCATCGAAGTCGAGGCAGGCATCCAGTGGCCTGAGCTTCTGAAGCATCTCCTGGCGAAGCAGCATGATCCAAAGCACACCTGGACGTTCGCCCAAAAGCAAACCGGGGCGAATCAGTTCTGTCTCGGCGGTGCGCTCAGTTCGAATATTCATAGTCGGGGACTGACGATGAAGCCCTTCATCGCCGACATCGAATCATTCATGCTGATCGATGCCAGGGGCAGACTCTTCAAGTGCAGCCGGACGGAACATCGCGACCTGTTTCGCCTCGCCATTGGCGGCTACTGCCTGTTCGGCGCGGTTTATTCGATCACGCTCCAGCTTGTTCCGCGACGAAAACTGCGGCGTGTCGTTGAGTTGCTCGACGTGGACGACATCATGCCCGCATTTGCTCGCCGGATCGAGGACGGTTTTCTTTACGGTGATTTCCAGTTTGCGATCGATCCGGCATCCAAGGATTTCCTGCGGCGCGGCATCTTCTCCTGCTATCGCCCGGTGCCGATTGAGACGCCGATTGCACCGCGCAAAAGGCTTTCACCGCGCAATTGGCTCAATCTCGTGCATGGGGCTCACGTTCAGCCCACGCGCGCCTTTGAGGAATATGCGCGCTACTACCAAACCACTTCGGGCCACATTTACTGGGCGGATTTGCATCAGTTCAGCGGCTATCGTGATGATTTTCACGACGAGCTGGATCGCCGGATGAAGGCCGAGCATCGCGCGAGCGACATCATTACCGAGATCTACGTCCCGCGCGCGCTGCTGCCGGACTTTATGGCGGCGGCGCGTGAAGACTTCCGCAAGCACGACGTCAATGTGATCTACGGCACGATTCGACTGATCGAGCGCGATGACGAAAGCTTTCTTGTCTGGGCCCGGGAACCGTACGCCTGCATCATTTTTAACCTGCATACGGTGCATACGCCGCAGGGAATCCAGCACTCGGCCGAAGCGTTTCGCCGGCTCATTGATTTGGCTGCGGAACGCCGCGGCCGATACTATCTCACCTATCACAGATTCGCCTCTCGTCAGCAGTTGGAAACCTGTTACCCGGAATTTCCCGAGTTTCTCGCGTTGAAACGAAAGTTCGACCCCGAAGAAATCTTCCAGAGCAATTGGTATCGCCACTATCGGTGACCGCGAAAGTGAGAAGCTCTTCAATCGGTGGGAGACGACAGTCAGGAGACTTTGATATTGCTTGTGCAATTACAGCGGCAGCGAACAGGGGGCAAAGAATGATTTACGTCACGCGCGCTTACTATTCAGCAGGATGGTCCGAGCTTGACTCTATCGCTAGACACGGTATAGGGATGTCCCGCTGAAGCGCTATCTGGCCAGCCAGCTTTTGAAGAATCAACCCATGCACTCAGAAAGGCCCACCTTATGAAAACACGACTCTCGAAGCGATTGGGGCCACGCGGCCCTGCCCGAGGTGATGAGGTGATGTTGACGCGCTGCGAGCTTCGGTGGCAGTGTTCCGATGCGCTTCAACGGCGGAGGGCCCGCGAGGTTTTGCTTTTCCGTGGCCGCTCC
>CAZCUL010000278.1:0-2829 GCA_964501475.1 uncultured Verrucomicrobiota bacterium
TTGGCATGTGGTGGTACAGATGAATAAGGGCGAAAGAGGGTTGCGTGATAGCAGGACCGGACCACAGACTCCACACGTTCCCAATCGCGGAGGCCGAGGCGTTCGTAGCTCGGCAGATGGTCTCATCGTCCCGTCCTTTGAGGAAAGTAGGATGGAAGGAACGGATTTGCCACATTTGTTTTTATTAACGGAATGAGGGATGGTTCGCAGGCATGAGAAACATGAAGGAATCGCAGTCAAACGGATTCGGGCTTAGCCGGATAGACTGTATCAGCCGGCGAGCTATACAAACCAATATACTCACTAGTTATAAGCTCAAGGAAGAGTCATGAGTTCGTCGAAGAAAATCATTGACAACCCAACCAGCGCGGACCTCCTGAAACAGCTTCAAGCTTTTGAGAGTTTGGAGGCTCTGTACAGAGCATTCCCTTTCGCTCGTAAGCTATTCCCAAACATGGAGAAGACCTTCAATGCTTTTTCTGAAATCAAGAAACAAGCTGGGATACTGGGGATCCCTGATCAGTTTAACGACCGCTTCGCTAGCCTCGGATGGATTGCATACGAGTCTATGAATATGGAAGTCATGCAGTCGGCGATTTCAATCTATGACTCCGAAGGAAAAGAGGCTGCGGATAGTTTCTTGGCGGACTCCTATGACGAGAAGTGTCTTGAGTGGGGTATCCGATGGTTTAATGGAAATCTCGAGTTCAGACGACGCATCCGTCTAGCCGAGCTTGCAAGTGAAGATTACTTGGCTGGACGTTATCACGCGTGCATTCCTCTGCTGCTTAGTATGCTTGATGGGCTTGTAAATGATGTTTCAAAGCATGTCGGATTTTTCGCCGAGTCAACCGACATGACCGCATGGGATTGCATTGCTGCCCATGAGTCTGGGCTTCAGGCTTTGTCATCTTTGATGACTAAAGGCAGAAACAGAACAAACGAAGACGCCATTTCGATTCCTTACAGACACGGAATACTTCATGGCAGAGAACTAGCATTTGATAACAAGCTAGTGGCCGCCAAGACTTGGGCAGCGCTGTTCGCGGCGCGAGATTGGGCGGTCGCGATTACTGATGGAAAGAAGAACCCGAAACCGAAGCAAGACGTGACGTGGAGCGAGCTGCTACGGCAAATCGCCGAGAATGGGCGACAAAAGAAGCTGCTGGAAGATTGGAAGCCGCGTCTAACCGAGGAAATTCCGAATTTGCTGCATATTGGGGATTCGAGCCAGTTACCAACGGGAACTCCAGAGCGAGCTGTTGCCGAGTTTATTGAAAACTGGATATCGCGACGTTACGGGCTAATCGCGGGAGCGCTTTTGTATTTCACCGACATCTCATTGGGTAAAAAGTCCGGACAAGCAAAAGAGGATTTCGATCGGCATGTCCCTGTAGCTTACAAAATTCTCTCAATAGATGACCAGGCAGCGGCGGTCTCACATGTGGAAATAGATCTTAAATTTGAGGGTGAAGATGGTCCTATTAATAAGCGCGTGTCAGTTCGAGCCATCTACCAAGACGAAAACAACAATCAAATAGTGCGAACCGAGTGCGGGGGCGCATGGAGAATAGTCCAAAACTCCTTCACCGAAATCCTGTATGCAGTTCGCTTATAGCATAGCCATTAACTCGAACGCATTTTATGTTCGCTGCGCTCATTACAAAATGCGCCGGGTATTGCTGGCGTTCAGCCGACCGCAGGCGGCAGGCGAGGTGCAAACCGGAATGGAAGGGGGCTGGGGCTGCTCGACGTGGGATTGAGGGAAATTGATGAGCGGTAGGCTGAACCGAGTCCGCGTCTGGCCGTGCGTTCCAACCGCCTGCGGCAGCCGAACGTGCGGCTCGAATCGACGGGCCTGCGGCCCGCCACTCAGCCGCGGACTCCGTTAGATGACATGGATGTTTCAGTAGGGAGGTGTGAAGTCTTTTCCGTGGAACAGAACTTCATAGCCTGGCTGGTATCCACGCTTCTCCCGGTGATTTCGGGCCTCACGGGCGTTGTGATCGGCGCCTGGCTCACGATGAGGCGTGAAAAATATCAGCGGCGCCACGACTTCCTCTCGACACAGCTGCGCGACTTCTATGCCCCAATGCTCGGAATGAGATCGGAGATACGCAGGCGTGGGGAGGTCCGGCTCGCAATTTCGAGGGCCGCTGACACGGCTTGGCGTGAACTGTGCGCGGAGGCCCGCGAGACTTCGGACGCGCCAACGGCGTTAAAGTCACTCACGGACACCCGTGGCCCAGCGTTTCGCAGCATCATTGACTACAACAATCTAGTTCTAGCAGAGGCAACCATCCCTGCATACCGAGAGATGGTGAAGTTGTTTCGCGGCAGCCTCTGGCTCGCCGAGCCTTCAACCCGACAGCATTTCGGCACCCTCGTAGAGTTCGTAGACATCTGGGAACGGTGGTTGTCGGGCTCGCTCCCCGCCGAAGCGATCGCCAAGCTCAACCATGGCGAGGATTTGCTTGAGCCGCTCTATCAGGATTTGGAGGAGCAACATAGCCGGCTGCGTGAAGCGGTTTCGAAAGGCGAGGCGTGACAACCGTGTCATCTAACTGATAACAGAGTCCGCGTCTGGAATCGCTTGTCAGCCGCCTGCGGCAGCCGAACGCGCGGGTCGAATCGATGGGCCTGCGGCCCGCCACTCAGCCGCGGACTCTGTTATGCCTCAAAAGGAGCCAGCGCATGAAGCCAAGGATCACTGTAATCACCATCGGCGTCGATGACCTCGAGGAGTCGCTGCGCTTCTATCGAGACGGTCTTGCCCTCTCAACTGAAGGGATCGTTGGCCGGGAATTCGAGCATGGGGCGGTTGTCTTC
>CAZCUL010000279.1:0-6414 GCA_964501475.1 uncultured Verrucomicrobiota bacterium
CGTGAAGGTGCTCCTTCAGATCTTGCAACGCCACCACCCCCAGCAAACGATGGTGCTCATCCACCACCGGAAGGAAATTGTAGGACGAGGTCAGGAACCGGTCGGCCGTCGCCCGGAAGGTGGCGTTCTCTCGCACCGGCTGGATCGGTTCCCGCATTAAATCCGCCACGACCCTTTCCGTCGCGGCGCCGATTTGCGGGCTTTCGCGGTCCAGGTCCAGACCCTTGCGCCGCAGCGGTTCGGTATAGATCGAGTCAGGATGCAGGCGCCGGGTGACCAGCGTCGAAACTACGCAGGCCAACATCAACGGCGGCATCAATGAGTAATTCAGTGACAGCTCGAAAACCATAATCATGGCCAGAAGCGGCGAATGCGTCGTCGCTGCCAGCATGGCCGCCATCCCCACGAGGCCAAAAGCGCCGACGGGCAGCGGCAACCCCCAGCCGGCTGCATGGATGAGCGATCCGAACAAGCTTCCCAAAGCAGCCCCCAGGAATAACGTGGGCGTAAAGACCCCTCCCACAGCACCGGCGCCCACCGTGACCGAGGTGGCCAGAAACTTCGCCACAAACAGCCCCAGAACAAACCAGACATCAATGGATACCTGGTGGAGGATGCGGTTGGTCGCGGTGTATCCGTTTCCCCACACTTCCGGATAGGCCACGGCGAGCCCGCCCACCACCAGGCCGGCCAATGCCAGTCGGCCATAAAGCGGCACGGGCACTTTGCTGAAAAGCCACTCGCTCATCCGAAGCGATTTTAGAAAGTATGCGCCCACAATTCCGGAGAGCACTCCCAGAAGAATGAACCAGGGCAGTTGCGCCAGACGCGTGAAGTCGAACTGCGGCGCATCATACCATTGGCTGATTCCGAAGAAGCCGCGGGAAATGATCGAGGCCACCACCGAAGCGAACACCAGCGGCGCAAATAAATTCATTGAAAAATTGCCCAGCACGATTTGCGCGGCGAACACCGCCCCGGCGATGGGCGCGTTGCAACTGGCCGCAATGCCCGAGGCCGCCCCGCAGGCAATCATCAGACGCAGCCGATACGGCGGCCATTTCGCCAGTTGCCCGAACTTCGACGAGAGCGCCGACGTAAGCTGAATGATGAGACCCTCGCGTCCAATCGACGCTCCGGTGCTGATGCTCAGCAGCGAGGCAGCGGCGTTAATGAAAGCGGTGCGCAACGGCAGCTTGCCGTCACCGGCCACAACCACTTCCAGCAGATTGCTCAAGCCCGGGTTCCCCAGCAGACGAAGGCCCCAATAAAGGACCAGGCCCGCGGCCAGACCGCCCAGCGCCGGTGTGAGCAGGCGCTGCCATGGCTCCAACCGCTCCGCAATTTGCAGGACATCCTCGGCGCGAACCGACCAGACCATCTTGATGAATTCATGGCAAAGCTCGTTGGAAACCGAATAGAGCAATTTCGCCAGACCGCCCAACACTCCGATGAAACCCGCAATCAAAAGATGGAGCGCTTCCTCGCTGAGCAGCAGCCGCTCCCGGATAATCAGCGCCCGCTGCCAGTGACGCCGAAAAAAATGGCGGGTCACTTGTACTAACTCTCGAACTGACGTCGGCAACGCCACGGCGCAATGGTAGTGCCCCTTTGCTGCGCGGACGAGCGCAGATTTTCCACCGGGACGGCCCCGGCCGAATTCCATCCGGGAACGCGCTGCAATCTTCGGTTTGCCAACGGGGCTCCCCTTGTTAGCTTGGCTTCATGGCGAACAACTTCTCTGTCGTCGCCCATTGGAATGGAGACCTGGACGAAGGCGCGATTTGCCGCTGGGCGGAGAATCTGCGTTCCTCCCTGCCTGCGCCGGAGGTTTCGATGGGTCTGGTATTCATGGCGCCAAAATTCTTTGCGGATGCTCCGGGCATCCTCGAATGGCTCCGGATGCACGCGAAAATTCCGCTCCTGGTTGGCTGCTCAAGCAGCAGCCTGATCGCGGGCGGCCAGGAAATTGAAGAAGAAGCCGGGCTTGTCCTGGGGCTTTTTCATCTGCCAGGCGCTGTTCTCAAGGAATTCCATTTCAAGCAGGAGCACGTCGAGGAATGCTCCGGGCCGGGCTACTGGCACATGGAAACAGGCCTGACCGCCGAGGACACAAATGGCTGGTTGGTTTTTGCAGACCCTTTTACGCTCGATTGCGAAGGCTGGTTGCGGACTTGGAACCAGGCCTACGCGCCGCTGCCCACCGTCGGTGGATTGGCCAGCGGGCCGCCCTCAGCGCGCGATACGCAGTTGTATCTGAATGGCGCAACATATGGAGAAGGATTGCTGGCCGTAGCCGTTGGTGGAGAAGTGGGGCTTGCCAGTGTGATTTCCCAGGGTTGCACACCGATTGGCGATACCTGGACCATCACCCGGGGGGAAGGCAACCTGATCCAGGAGATCGGAAACCGGCCCGCCTACGAAGTCCTGGCCGATACAATCGAAAAACTCCCCCCAGAGGAACAAAGAAAGCTGCGAGGCAATCTCTTCATCGGTCTCGTTACAAATGAATATCTGGATGATTTCCACCGCGGCGATTTTCTGATCCGGAACTTGCTGGGGGCTGATCCGAAAACAGGCGCCCTTGCAGTGGGAGCTTTTCCGCGGATTGGCCAGACCCTGCAATTTCAGCGGCGCGATTCGGGCGCGGCCACGGAGGACCTCCAAGCCTTGCTGGCTCGCGGGCGGAAGCGCCTTGGCCATGCGGTCGTTTACGGCGGATGCCTCTGCTGCTGTAACGGCAGAGGGCGCCGATTGTTTGGTATTCCCAGCCACGATGCCGGCCAAGTGCGGGAATGCTTCGGCGATGTTGGCCTGGCGGGATTCTTTTGCAACGGCGAGATCGGCCCGGTGGGTGAACAAAGTTTCCTGCACGGTTACACCGCTTCGCTGGGGCTTTTCGTGAAGCAATAGCTCATGTCTTTCGCTGCAAGACTGCGCGGAAAGGGCGCACGCCCAGACCTGGCAACCTGCCGGCAATGTCGGCTTGTGAATCGCTGTCGTCTTCCCGGCAATCATGAAGGCAGGGCTCGATGATTCGGGCGGGATCGGCAGCCTCGCATGCGCCGGCTGATCGCTCCGCGAGCTCCTACGGAGGACAAGCCTCTCGCCCGTCCCCGGCTCGCGCCTTTGCGCGAGCCTTGCTCATCCATCCCAAATGGAGGAGAGACCGGGCGACTTGTGGCCGGCTCGCGACAATAAATGATGCGGTCGCATCATTTTATTGTCGCAGTCTGATCGGCGCGCCCTTGGCAGGGCTCAGGTCAGTCAGATGCGCAGACGGGAGAGACAATTCGATTTCTTCTTTTTTTTCCGCGTTCAGGGACCAGAATGCTTCCGATATGGCAACCAAAGAGATTATCAAACCGGCAAAGTCCCCGGGCGCAGTCGGCCCCTACAATCATGCGGTGCGTGCCGGGGACATGCTTTTTTGTGCCGGGCAGATTCCCATCGATCCAAAGAGCGGCGAATTGGTTCAGGGCGGAATCGAGGTTCAGACCGAGCGCGTCCTCGAAAACATTCGCGCCATCCTCGAGGACCAGAAACTCGGCTTTGTTCAGGTAGTGAAGAGCACCGTCTTTTTGACGGATCTGACAGATTTTGCGGCCATGAACCAGGTTTACTCAAAGTATTTTGTGGCGGACTACCCGGCGCGTTCCACGATCCAGGTGGCGGCGCTGCCCAAAGGCGCCCGATTCGAGATCGAAATTATCGCTCACTATTGAATCATGGCGCCCGAGCTTTTCCTCGTTCTCGGCTTCGTTGCGGGCACTTTCGTGGGCGGGCTGATTGGCTGGCTGCTGGCGGCGCGCCGCCCCGTTCCGGCCGATGCGCGTCTGGAGGAAGAATTGCGTCGGCAACTGGCCCACCGGACCGAAGAAGCAAGTTCCCTGCGCGAAGAGCTCGATGGTCGCAGGGCGTCCCTTGCCGCAGCCGAAGCAAATCGGGATGCGGCGCAGAAACTCCTGGCTGAGCAACGGATGTTGCATGAGGAACAGATGCGGGAGCTGCGAGCAGCCCAGGAGCGGGCCTTATCGGATTTGCGCGAGGCCTTTCGCGCCATGAGCGCCAGCGCTCTCAAAGAAACCCAGCCGGAGTTTCTGCGTTTGGCCAACGAAACCTTTGCCAAGTTCCACGAAACGGCCAAAGGCGATCTGGTGCAACGCCAGCAGACCATTGCCACCCTGCTGAAACCGCTCGAGGAGCAGCTCAAGATTTACCAGCAACGACTGGCCCAAAGCGACACCAGCCAATCGACGGCGCTCGGCGAAGTCAGAAAGCATCTCGAGGCATTGACCCAACACAGCCAGTCGCTTTCGAACGAAACCCTGCAACTGCGCCGGGTCTTGAGTTCGAACCAGGCTCGCGGCCGCTGGGGAGAAGAGACGCTGCGCCGGGTAGTCGAGGCCGCTGGCATGAGCCCCCATTGCGACTTCACGGAGCAGATTCAATCCGGAGACAGCAAGCCCGATCTGATTGTCCATCTGCCGGGTCAGCGCGCTGTTTTGGTCGATGCGAAGGTGCCCGACTTCGAGATGCTCAGCGGCCTGGACTCGGCCGATCCTGCCAACCGCGCCGAGGCTCTCTCGGCCTATGCGGCGCGATTGCGGGCGACGATCAAGGAGCTGGGAGAACGCGATTATCCGAGAGAGTTCCCTCATGCCCTCGATCATGTTGTGCTTTTCGTTCCCACCGAGTCGCTCTTCAGCGCCGCTTTGGAGGGCGATCCGGACATCCTTGTCTGGGCCGCCCGCCGGCAGGTCCTCATTGCCACGCCGGCGTCGCTCATCGCGCTGTTGCGGTCGGTCAGTGTGAGCTGGCAGCAGCACGATCAAACGGAGAATGCGCGGGCCATTGCCGAGGCGGCCCAGGAGCTCTTCAGTCGTGTTTGCAGATTCACCGAACATCTCGAGCGGATTGGAAGCGGACTGGAACGGGCCACGGCGGCGTTCAACGACGCGATAGGCAGTTATGAGCGGATGGTTCGGCCCAGCGGGGAGAAACTGCTGAAATTGGGGGCCGGCGTGACCGGCCGCGAATTCGCCGTGATCGAGCCTCTTAATCCGGAGCTGCGGCTCCGGCCCGCAAACTCCGGCCAATAAAAAAAGGCAGGCCTGAGACGCCTGCCTTATGAAGCGGAAGTGACTTAATGTCGCCTTACTTGTCTTCGCCTTCCTTTGCTTTTCCCGCCCTGGGCGGAAGGCCTACATTGAGGGTAACCACCTCGAGTTTGCCCTCGGCATTCTCCCGGGCGTAGCCGCCGACGCGCTCTCCCACCTTGATGTCGTCAAGCGTGGCGGCTTGTTTATCGCGGCTGATCTTGGCGGCGGCGCTGAGCTGAAAAACCCGGGGCTTTTCCTTTCCTTCCAAGGTAATGGTCATGGCCGCCTTGTCCACGGCGCTTACCTTACCATTGAATGGGATTCCCCGTGCCTTCTTTTCCTTTTCTGCCGCCTGCGCCCTTTCCTTCTCGGCTGCGTGGACGAAAACTGCATTCCCCAAGAACGCGGCCGTGAGTAGTAGTGTTGCGAGTAGTTTTTTCATTAACGCTCCTTTGTTGTTTGATGTTATTTGTGAGCCGGCCCAATCCGAACCGGCGGCGGGATACTGAGCAGGAGGCCATCACTCGACAAGTGTTTTTTTGAAAATATTTTGAAAGCCTCCCGATGCGGGACGGCATTCCGGCGGGGGGGTCACTCTGCCGTGCGAAGGTTGGCCGATTGGGCTTGTATTTTGGCGACTCGGGGAAACCTGCTATTGCGTTTGAGTGAATGGCCATTCGCGCTTTGACCGAGGGATTCTGTCAGCGGCATGGGCGCGTAAAAAAAAGCCGAAACGCGTCGTTTCGGCTTTTTAATCTGGCGGCGACCTACTCTCGCAGAAGCTATACATCTACTACCATCGGCAATGCTGCGTTTGACGGCCGAGTTCGGGATGGGATCGGGTCGGACCACAGCTTTATGGCCACCAAAAATCTTCCAAAGAGCGATTGTTCTCTGAAAACTGCATACTGCGCCTTCGGGCATTTCAATTCGTGAGCTTTAAAATCGCTTTCCTTGGAAGGAAAAAGCGATCAAGCCGCACGACCGATTAGTATCAGTCCGCTAAACGCCTTACGACGCTTGCACGCCTGACCTATCAACCCGGTAGTCTTCCGGGGGTCTTTAGGGACCTTGCGGTCCGGGAAACCATATCTTGGGAGGAGCTTGGCACTTAGATGCTTTCAGCGCTTATCTCTTCCGCACATGGCTACGCAGCGCTGCCCCTGACGGGACAACTGCCACACCAGAAGTGCGTCATTCCCGGTCCTCTCGTACTAAGGAATGAACCCCTCAAGTTTCCTGCGCCCACAGTGGATAAGGACCGAACTGTCTCACGACGTTCTGAACCCAGCTCGCGTACCGCTTTAACCGG
>CAZCUL010000280.1:0-7674 GCA_964501475.1 uncultured Verrucomicrobiota bacterium
TTGGGCGCTCGTGGTTGCAGGCAGCCAGTTCACCATGGGGATGAAAACTGATGGCAGTCTTTGGGCCTGGGGCGACAATGCCTATTCCCAGCTCGGCGACGGCACCACTACCGACAAGCTGAGCCCCACACGGATCGGAACGGATAACGACTGGACGGCAGTGGCCGCGGGACGATTCCATGCGCTCGCGTTGAAGGCCGACGGCAGCCTGTGGGCTTGGGGCCGGAACGACTTCGGGCAGTTAGGCGACGGCACCAACGTCAACAGACTCAGTCCGGTTCGGATCGGCTTCGAGAGTGATTGGTCCTCTATCGCCGCCGGAGACTTCTATTCGACCGCGCTGAAAACCGACGGCAGCCGGTGGGCCTGGGGCCAAAACAACCTGGGGCGTTTGGGCGATGGCACCACCGTCAATAAACTCAGCCCGGCGCACATCGGATCGGACAACGACTGGGCGTTGATCGCCGCGGGTGACTCTCACACGGTGGGGTTGAAGATCGACGGGACGATTTGGGGTTGGGGCAACAACGATTACGGGCAGGCTGGCGACGGAAGTGTCGGGACAAAACTCAACCCGACCCGGATTGGGAGCGAGAGCGACTGGGCATGCATCGCGGCGGGCGGGTCCCACAGCCTCGGTTTGAAGGTGGACGGAAGCTTGCGGGCGTGGGGCGACAACCGCCAGGGTCAGTTGGGTGACGGCTCCCGAGAGGAAGACCGACTCAACCCTGTGGCCGTCGGGACGGCCAATGACTGGGCGACGGCTGTCGCAGGCACGTTATACGCTGTTGCCTTAAAGACCGAAGGAAGTGCCTGGGCTTGGGGCGACAATACCTTTGGACAGTTGGGCATAGGCGGCGCAGGGGACCAACTCAGTCCAGTTCCGATCAGCGCGGAAGATGATTGGCTGCTCATCGCGGCGGGAAGTTCCCACACCATGGCGGTGAAGGCCGATGGCAGTCTCTGGGCCTGGGGTGCGAACACCTTCGGGCGTCTGGGCGACGGCACTACCGTAAACCGAGTCAGTCCCGTTCGAATCGGAACGGCAAATGACTGGGTAGCGGTCAGCGCCGGGGACATTCACACGGTCGGCTTGAAGTCTGGCGGAACTCTTTGGGCGTGGGGCGACAATACCTACGGCCAATTGGGTGATGGCACCACAACCGACCAGACCAGCCCCATTCAAATCGGGACCGACACCGACTGGCTGGCCCTGGCGGCCGGGAACAATCACACAATCGCCTTGAAGACCGATGGAAGCCTGTGGGCTTGGGGTCGGAACAACCAGGGGCAGGTGGGCGATGGTACGGTCGTCAACAAACTGAGTCCAGTCCGCATCGGTTTGGACGGTGACTGGTCTTCCATTGCCGCGGGAGAGCTCCACAGCGTCGCGTTAAAAGATGACGGCAGCCTTTGGGCGTGGGGTGACAATAGCCAGGGTCCGGGCCAGTTGGGCGACGGCACCACGGCGGATGAGCTTAGCCCGGTTCGCATTGGGCTGGACAACGACTGGTTGTCCGTCGCTGCCGGGAGATTCCATACATTGGGCTTGAAGAGTGACGGAAGTTTGTGGAGTTGGGGGCGGAACAGCGCCGGGCAGTTGGGTGACGGCAGTCAATCGAGCAAACTCAGCCCGGTTCGAATCGGAACCGCCGATGATTGGAGTATTCTTGCGGCGGGGGGAGCGCACACCATTGCTCTCAAGAGCGACGGCAGCCTGTGGGCTTGGGGCAGCAATGGCCAGGGCCAATTGGGTCTCTGGGCCATCGCCACCGTCGCGGGCGGCTCGGACTGGGGCTTACCGAAATGAAGTTGGAACAGCTTATTAATCAACTCGAAGATGCGTTATGAATCGAAATCCAAATGTTCTTTGGACCGGTTTGCTTCTCAGCGTCTGCCTGTGGGCGGGGGTCGTCTCTGGCCAGACTTCCTTGACCGTCGGCCACGTACCAGGGCATCCGGGCACAATGGTTTCCGTGCCGGTCGGGCTGCGGCAGCCGATGGGGAGCACGGTGGCGGCGCAGTTTGATGTGGCGTTCAACGCGAGCAAAATCAACGGGGGTGCGGCGATAGGCACGCCGCGGCTGGCTAACCACACGGTCAAGTCGCGCGAAGTCTCGCCGGGAGTGCGGCGGACGCTCATCTATTCAGCCAGCAACGCGGCGGTCTCGGGGACAAACGGTCCCATCGTTAGCCTGCTGTTCACCGTGTCACCGCAGGAGACGGTCGGCTCCGGGCCATTGACGCCGGGAAACGTGGTTCTTGCCACGCCGGACGGCAACGCCCTGGCGCCGGTGAGCCTGAGCATCGGGACGATTTTTGTCCGTCCGGTGAATTTGTTGCCCAACGGTCACGTTCAATTCTTCCTTTCGTCCACTGAGGGCCAGCGCTACGCCATTCAGGCCACGACGGATCTGGTGAATTGGGTGAACATCTCCACCAACACTGCCACGAGCAGTTTTATGCACCTGGTGGATATCGATGCGGCAGCTTATCCGTATCGCTTCTACCGCTGGGAATTGCTATCGCCGTAATAGGCCATCGCTACGCGATTGCAACCGGTGAACTGACTCCGCACCAACTTCGTGTCTTTGGCAATAAGGTGCCTGGCCCATTTTGATTGCGGGATCTTGAGAATGTTCGGCGAGATTTCCCGAGTCTTCTCGTCATCCGATCGATTGGAACGACAGCGAGAAATGTCAACCGGCAAGTGGACGGCCCCCTACCGCTCAAACTCCAGCCGGCGTCGTTCGAGTTCGGCCAGGATCTCCGGAGCTTCCTTGAGTTCTGCCAGCGGCTGGAGTTGGCGCCGAATGTAGGTCCAGTCCAATTGGCGGCTTTGCCGGATAAGAATGCCTTCCACATCCAGCCAGTCTTTGGCGCGGGCAGCAAACGCTTTCATCACGATAAGGTCCTCGGCAGAGCAGATGCGCAGAGACACATCCAGAGGGAAAGGGAACAGACTCGACCGCTCGACCGCCGTCTCTTCAAAAGGCAGTGCCGCCAGGGCAATGTCCAATCCGACTCCGGACGTGGCCCGCAGGAGCAAGACGCGCCGGGTCAGGGCGAACTCCGCGGCGTTTTCGATCCGGGCCGCAAAGTGACGGAGGAGCGTCTGGATGAAAGGGCCTTCCCCGCCGAAGCCCGTCAGCAACGTCAGGTCCGCATCAACCGTCTCCCGGGCTTCGCCCCACCGCAGCACGGCCAGTCCGCCGATGAAGCAATACCGCCACCGCTCCGCTTCGCAAAGGGCCTGAAGTTCGGCCGCGGCGCGGATGACCTCAGTCATGGCCGGCAGCCTTGAGGAACCATCGTTGCTGCTCGACCAGTCCGGAAGTGGGCTTGGGGGCCCGGGGCGGCACGAGATAATCGGCCGGCCCGCACAAAAGGGCGATGGCACGTTGCGGATCCAGGCGGCGCAGTTCCTCCCGGCGCAGGCGCTCCAGTTCCGGGCCGGCTTCCTTCCAGGCCTGCACCCAGCGCCGGCCGAGGGCGACCTGCTCGGGCGTCCACTCCGCGAGGCTCGAAGGCTCCGAATTCATGTCCCCAACTTACCAGACTGCGGCGTGGCGGCAATCCTTTCGGGCGAAGGAGGAAAGGGTCAACGCGGAGGGGCGTTGGCACAAAGAGAAGCGTCTTCGAAATCCAAACTCATCTTGTCACGGCGAAATCTCGCCACCACTCCGCCCGGCCTGGGCTGCGACAGGGCAACGTTTCAGGCTGTGGGATTTCGGCGTGAAGGCGGAAAAATATTCCTGCCCGACTTGCTGTCGGAAGCCGCAAACACGAGCCGCTTGGATCGCTTTCAAAGATTAACAACGGAAGACAGAGACTTCGTCAGGAATTGCCGAAACGCTTTGTGACAATTGTGAAATGTAAGAATCTGACCCCATCGCTCCCACCACTCGGCCTCGTAAGCAAAACGGAACTCGGGCGCTATTACCGAAATCGAGTCAACACGTCAGCCAATAACTTGGTTAGGTCTTCAGTCGGGGTGCAATCGGCCTCTCGAAGTACCCAGTCAAATAAAGACGAATGCTCCTGCTCTTCTTGCCAATGATCTTTTCGAATCCGCATTTCATCTTCATCGTAGTTTCGTTCGGCCAATCGTCGGCTCAGTAACGCTGGGGATGACGAATCCAAAAACAGCAAGAATGCGTCCGGCAGGGTCTTCGACATGCGCAGCCCCATTCGAGCCAAGACTTGAATGACGATGTCCTCCCCGCGATCAAGTCGTTGCTCCAAATCCCGTCGATACCCGTAATAATTCCTCAATGTAAAATCCCAAGCGCACAGAAGATTTCCACGGATCAAATCTCGGAATTCTGCTTCCGAGACAAACTCATAATCAACTCCGTGCTCTTCATCGTGTCGCCTCTCACGTGACGTGACCGGAACAGCGCGCGCAAACCCGAAAGATTTGGTCGCGACGTCGATCAAACGACTTTTTCCGACACCAGATGGTCCTGCAACGATTAAGAGCATGTTAACGGCGGCGGAAGTCCATTCCGTTGAAAAGCAATCTTTGCGGATCCGGAAGCGCAGCGGTGTGAAGATGAGGCACGGCCTTTTCCAAACATTTGCGGCGATAGTCAAATCGGACGAAATGTGACGAGTCCATTTCTGCTAGAGTGTGACTCGATCCGTCGGGAATAAAAATCGTATGGAAAAACGTGGCATTGGTGTAGGGAAAGTCTCTGACCGCAGCGGCTGATCGTCGGACCTCGCTCGCAATTCTGCCCTTGAGATCGAAGCGAAAGTACTCGTACTGCGCAGCGCCAGTCCCAACTGACACACATACGTGGCTTTTCGACGTTTCGACCCTTGCATGGTACGCAAAACGCCGGGCGCGCCCAACGTACGCCACCAACGCTTTGTGTCTGCACCTGGAAGAATTGGGCTGCGGGCATAGTCGTTGTTGAAGTGCTCGATAAACAACATCGTGTCTTCGACGACGACTGGATACGTGTTCTCCAAAGCAGCTGCAAACCGAGAATAGAGCTTGAGTGGAGCCGTGACCAAAGCGCTTTCCGGGACTGATCCCACGCCTTCGACTTGCGGCTCGGACAGCTTTAGCGTGTGCGTGAGAGGCAGAAGTTCCAATCCGTAGCAACGCAGCAGATACCGGTACTGCTCTCTCTTTTCATGACTGCCCGTTCCAAAGTAAACGGTTGGCGCAGAATCGCTGTCGGGACGAAAAAGAGGGTCAGAAATACTTGATATGCAGTTCGTGGCGAAAGCCGGCACCTTGAGCAAATGCTTTTCTGGTATCGCGAAGCCACTGGCTAAATGCTCCGATCTTGGGACCTCCAGCAACCAATCCTCTTTGTCTGGGTAGGAGATTCGATAACAGCACCGGAAATGAAGTCGCTCGTACAAGCGAATGACGTGCCTGTTGCTCGAAGTGTCGTTGGTCTGAACACTGACGGTCAAAAGCCAGGGCGCAGTCTCGAAAAAGACTGCGGTGGCAAACGCAAGTAATTGGGTACCAATCCCTCTCCGTTGGAAACCCACATGCACTGCAATCCGATGAACATACACCGCAGCCATCGGGTGCCGCTCCGACGGCCCTCGCACGTACGCGATCAGCAGTGCAACGATTTCTTCCTCATGTTTGACAATGAAGCTGAGCCGCCATTTTCCTAAATAAGATCGCTCACCTCTCGCAGTACTTTTTCCCAGCAAGTCAGACTGGGCCCACTTAACCTTTGGGATCAGATTGTGGATTGCTAAAATCGCCGAGGCATTCTGTTGAGCGATCTCCTGCGTCAGCGGGCAGATCGAATAAGTGTTACCGTCGCCGGCTGTGAAGGACACGGGTTTAGCAAGAACGTGTGGAAGGTCCTCACTTTTCATTGTGATCCGACGATCCATCGTACGCGGATTGGGAGTGGGTTGCCATCGGCTGCTGGTCGCGTAGCAGTGATCCGCACAATCGTGTTTTCCGATCTTTGGCGGTCAGCAAATAATGAAGCCTGCACACCGACTGAACGATCTGGTTGACCAGGGTCAACTCGGACGATCAATAAAGGTGAGTACGCACGGTCCAATGAGATCTCGGTTCTTTCCGTCGTTGTATTCGCAGGAATCACGACATCCACTTCTCCCATTGAAACCTGTTTCGCGCGTAGTTGCTTCAGTTCCGACTGCAACGAATCCGTCAATGTTTTGTTCATTGTGATCGCCGCCTCAAGGTCACGAATGTGATTCAGCTTTTCGTAAAACGCGCCGAGGCCGACAAGGAAGGCAACGACCATGGAGGCAATACTTGCACCGATGACGTAGCCCCAATGTTCACGTAGGAAGGTCGACGTCGTGCGGCGTAGTCTGCGATACCAGATGTCCTTCACCGGGCTCTTTCGCAAGGGTTGAGGATCATGGTCGGTATCCAAGATATTTCCCCAGTTCAATGCATAGTGGTGGCTTTTCTTCGTGAATACATCCTTGAGTTCATCAGCACTCTCACTCACCGATACTTGGTAAAACCGACAGATCGCAATGCTTTCGCCGAATTTCAATTCGTACACGTGTCGCGTGCTGTTTTTGATATAGATTTGGAGAATGCCGTCCCAACAAGGGTCGATGTAGGTCGATGCAGTCACGACTCCCGCGGTCGCGAGGGACAGCCGAGGGAGGATAATCGCGGCCGTGGACGTACCGAGCGCAATATTTTCAATTGAACTCACCGTCAGTCCTTCGTCTGGCATGATCAGCATTGCGCCAGCAGTTTCGCGCAAATCAAACACGTACGGGGAATTCTTGAAGTTCTTTCGTCCACGGACTCTCTTGTGGGTGTGCGACAGGACTATTGGGCCGAGTCGGATCGCAAGACGATCGCCGAAAAAACTTCTTTCAAAACTTTTCGTCGCGAACGACTGCTGTTTCCGTGGATCGACTGTTTCGGGCGGCTCGGCACGTATGAGGAGTGACGCGGAAATGTCGAAAGAATATCCAATGCGAATCTCGCCTGTTTTCAGGCGATCTCGGACCTGTTGCTTTGACAACATGGCGTGCGAAGAGTTTTGAACGGCGCGCGTTCTGAAAGAATTGTGCAAAAATTACTGATAGGAATTGGCTTTTTCACGGCAGACGCGACTTTAGGCGTTCAGGGGCGTTGGCACAAGGAGAAGCGTCTTCGAAACGCCCTTTCGGCTCTTGCCTAAAATGGCGTCAGGGAGGCCGACAGAGCAAGAGTTCTTACCTAAAGTGGCGTTGAGGAGCCCGACCGAGCCGATTGAGCCGACCGAGGCGACCGCGTTGACATTCCGCGCTCTGCTGTTTATGAAAGGTCCATGCGCTCGTTCATTTCGTTCTTCGCCGCCTTTAGCCTGATGGCGTTGGTCGCCTGCCCGGCCGGCGCAGCGGATGCCCCGAAGGAATTCAAAGCCGGTGAATTCACTTTCACCCGCCCCGCCAAATGGGAATGGGTCGAATCGACCTCGCCGATGCGCGCTGCGGAACTCAAGGCGCCCGGGAAAGAGGGTGCTGCTGCCGAAGTGATTTTTTTCTACTTTGGTCCCGGAGGGGCCGGAGGCGCAAAGGCGAATGTCGAACGCTGGTTGAGCCAATTTCAGGAACCTCGGGACAAGCTGAACGCCAAAGTCGAGGAGATTGAAGTCAAGGGCCGCAAGATTACCCTGGTCCAGGCCGAAGGGACTTACCTGAGCGGAGCTC
>CAZCUL010000281.1:0-20792 GCA_964501475.1 uncultured Verrucomicrobiota bacterium
GGCATAGTCGCGAGTATCTGTATGATACGCTGGCGCGCTACGGCGATGCCCACACGCTCGCGCAAGTGAGCGGCCAGCTCATTTCCGATGGCGGCACGGTGGACGAGGCCGCGCTGAAGCTCTTCGAGAAGGCTCCCGCCAGCAGCGCGCTGCCGGCGATTTACCAGGCGCTTCAGGACCCGCGCCTGGCCGATGCGCGCCAGCGCGAGCCGCTGCTGGAGGCGGCGATGAATCACGTGGGTGCCGACCAGCAGGCTGGCGACCTGTTCATGAGCGTGATGCAAAGCGCCGACGCTTCGCCGCGACTCCGGGAGAAGGCGCTCCGCCATCTCGCAGGCGAAGGATTGGAAAACGAGGACGATCCCACCCCGCGCGATCTTCAGGTTCTGCAAAGCCGCGTCCAGTATCTCGATGCGGTGCGTCCGGCGCTCACCGATCCGAACCTGCTCCTGGAATGGGAAAAAGTTCGCGCCCGCATCGCGAACCGGCTCGCGCCGCCGAAGAATCCTTGAGCGGGGGAGGTCCATCCGCGATGAAAGGTCCGTTGCCTTCGCACAAAGTCGAATCTTCTGATAACCTGTCCGGGAAGCGGCCACCCGTGTTACAATGCTTCTCGCCACTGATGGAATGAAACGAACCGGTCTCCAGCGTCGCACACTGTTCCGGCCTTACCGCTGGCCGGTCTTGCTCGCGCTGGCGTGTGTGTCCGCCAGCTATTTGCGCGCGGACTGCACCTTGACCAACCTGAACATCACGCCGCTGCCGGACCTTGGCTTCAGTTTTTACAAAGGTTTTCCCGGAGGACTTTATCCGAACATTTCCAACAACCCGCCACCGGCACACTTTGCGGCCGGCTTAAACATCGCGACCAGCGCAATCCAACCGCTGGACGCAGATGGCAACGCGGATGAAGCAGGCGGAAAAATCGCGATGACCTCCATCGGCATGTCCAACACCGGGCAGGAGTTTTCGTCCAAAGGACCGGGCGCATTCAAGTGGCGCGCCGATGCTGATCCGGCGAAAAACCCGCGGCTCGTCATCGTGGACGGCGCCCAAGGAGGCCGGCCTTCCACGAGTTGGACGAATCGAAATGCTTCCACCTGGAGCGCGGTCCATTCCCGACTGGCTAACGCGGGTGTTCATTCCAACCAGGTGCAGGTCCTTTGGATGAAGCAAGCACGCGCCCGCCCGCCGAATAATTTTCCAACTCACGCGCAACTGCTTCAGGGCGATTTGGAACACATTTTGCGCAACGCCAAATTTCATTTTCCAAACCTGAGAATCGCCTACGTCTCCAGCCGCACCCGCAGTTATTCAATGGGCTCCCCGGAAAGCAGTCTCAATCCGGAACCGCAGGCGTACGAATCGGCTTTTTCCGTCAAGTGGATGATTGAAAAACAGATCAACGGCGATACGAACCTGAATTTCAATCCGGCCCAAGGCGCGGTCGTCGCGCCGCTGATTCTGTGGGGACCATATCTTTGGGCGGATGGCACGGCGGGACGTTCCGACGGTTTTGTCTGGCGCTGCAATGATCTGGAAACCGATTTAACGCACCCGAACACCGACGGCGCGGCCAAGGTTGGCGCGCAACTGCTGGCCTTCTTCAAAACCGATCCCACTGCCACGCCCTGGTTTCTGAAGGAATCCGTCGTTGGCCAACCGCCCGGTGGCGCTGTTTCCGCCGATGTGACCAACGGCATGGCCCCGCTTACGGTGAATTTTTTCGCAACCGCCAGTGACGCGGGTGGAAGCATTCGGGATTACCAATGGACGTTTGACGACGGCACGTTTGCCACGAATGCGAACCCAACGAAGATTTTCAAAACTCCCGGAACCTACACCGCGCGCATGACGGTGACGGACAATGATGGAAACAGCGTGACGCGCACAGCACCCATCAGCGTCGCGGCGGTGGCGTTGAGCAGCCCTTTCATCGCCGGCAATCAGTTTCAAATGACCGTGCTCGGCGCAACGAATTACAACTACATCGTGCAAAGGTCGGACGACAAGCTGGCGAATTGGATTCCCCTGGTCACCAATCGAGGACCGTTCACTTTCACCGACACCAACTCCGGCTTTTCGCGTTTTTATCGAGCCGTGCTTGAGCCATGAAGAAACCCTGGCCCCGCCGCCGTCCGGGCCGTTTCATGGTGTTGTTCGTTAGTGGAATCGTTTTGTGATTTCCAGATCAGATCCGCATTGTCTCCGAAGCGCGGCTGAGGCTCGTTCACGGCCGGTAAACGACGAACGAGAAAGGCGGGTTGAGTAAGTTTCCGATTGTGTTCTCAGTGCTCGCCGTCAGCTTGCCGTCGGTCAGGCCGACCCACGCACCGACGATCCGGTCGTTTTCCACCGCAGTGCCAAGCGGGATATCAGCAACGGTCAGACCTCCCTGGATTTGAATTCGTACAATCCGTCACGCACTCGCGAAACCGAGGTGATGTTTGACAATCCGCTGAGAAGGTCGCTTGAAGCATTCACCCGGCCTTTCGCCTCGACCGCCGCATCGAGCAGGACGGTCGCGCAAAAGAGAGAAGTCCGGGGCTTAAAGTTCAAAGCGCCGGACACGTTTTAATCCGAGTTGCAGGGGGATGATGCCCAGGAGCGCGGAAAGCAATAGAAAGCCGCCAAAGCAAAAGACTGTTTGGGCTTCCGCGCGGATTCCGCTGCGCGTCCAGGGCGAAGCAAACGCCAGAAGAATGACCGACCCCAGGATGTAAAGGAAACTCAGCACCAGACAGAATGTTCCGCCGAAACCGCTGACGATTTTGCTCGGGTTATCTTCTCTGAAATTCGGATAGAGCGCGCCCAGGCCGACCGCCAGGCCGGTTAAGGTGAAGGTCATCACGGTCACGGCTACAGCGAAGTAAAGCGTGCGCATTGGAGGCATTTGAAGCATGTAGCAAGACAGGCAAATCAGCCCCAGCGTGACGGCCAGCGCGCCGCATGCGGCCATCCAGAATTTCGTCTTGACGACGCGCACCATGCCCAGCGGCGCCATGCCGACAATCCAGAGGCGTTTGCCTTCGAGGGAAAACTGCGGATAGACAAAGCGGGTGGTAAGTGTGGCCAGGTTTAGCGAACAGGCGCCCAGGTTCAGGTAGGAGACCAGGTGCACCCAAAAGGGGTTTGTGAGTTGCTGGGAAAAATGGCGAAGGTTGAAGATGTAAACGCCCAGCAGGCCAAACAACATCAAGGATTGCGCCCATTGCGTGGTGTCGCGCCAGAACATGCGGGTGTCTTTCACCATCAACGCCCGGACATCCGGACGCAGCCAGCGAAAGACACCGATGAATCGCTCGGCCAGACCGGGATCATAGCGGACCTGTTCCTTGCGTAGGCGCCGGTCGCGAAACCAGCCCCACCGCCCGAAAACGCTGGCCCGGCTATGGACCGCCGAGACGGCTTCGTAAAAGACATTTCCCATTCGCGTGAAGGCGAGAAAGCCGAAGAAGAGAACGTAACTGAGCAGGACCAGCATGAAAAAACCGGCGGCCATTCGCGCGCCGTCGGCCCATTGCAGCACGCTGCGCGAGAGCCAATAGCTGGGCAGGAGCGGGTATTGGGCGAAGCGCGTTTTCAGGAGCATCTTGTCCAGCACGGCCAGAACGCGGGTCTCGGACATTTCGGGCGCGAGCGGTTCGGGGCGAAACCAATAGGCGGCGCCTGCCAGCAAAACGAGCATCAAGGTCAGACTGAGCACTTGAAACAAACGCCGGTCCAGGTAGCGCGCCACGATGACGGCGAGGAAGGATCCCGCCACAGCCGGCAAGACGATGAAGACCGCCACCTGGAGGATGGTGATGGCGTAAAAGTGCCACGCCACGCCGCGCGTCAATCCGTAAGCCGCCAGGAGCGGGGCGATGAGAAAGATAAAGGCCCAGGAAGCGAGGAGCGTGGACTCGATGAATTTCCATTGGAAAATCGTGTTGCTGGGAATCGGCATGGTGAGCAGGAAGCTCGTTTCGCGGTTCCGAAAGAGGTTGGTGTAACTGATGACCATATTGCTGAGGAGGAGCAGGACAAAGAGGAAGGCAAAGAGCAGGAACATCAATCGCTCGGTCAACAAGGTACCCAACCCCGGAAATTTCCCCACGAACTTCAGCCCCACGAAGAAGAGCCAGAACGCCAGCACCAGATAACTGGCGATGAAGGCGACGATGACCGAGGTGAGCAGCCGGGATTGGTCGCGAAGGGATTTGATCCTGCGCCAGAAGACGAGGCCGTTGACTCGAAGCAGCCATCCCAAGTGGCCCGGGTTTGCCGCGTGATCAATCCCGTTGGGCATGGGCTAGTCTAGCACTGAACACGTTTGCAGGCACGCGATTGCGCTGGATCATTCCCGCGGCGGCGGAATTCGCAAGCCAAAAGTGGGAGAGCGCGGGATGCGTCATCTTCGCTTCGAATTCAAGGATCACTTCCCAACGATTCGAGAAAGGCGAGCAGGTCCCGAAAGTCCTGGATCGTCATGGCATTTTCCAGTCCGTCGGGCATAAGGGAGTCCTTCATGGCTGCATAGGACTCAATCCGGTCGCCCGGGAAGCGCGCGTTTTTGCCATCGAGCGTAATCAATTCGATCGCGCCCCCGGATTTGTGATGCAGTTGCAGGCCGGAATGGCTTTCGCCATTTTTGGTTTCGATGGTCCAGCCTTGAAATTGCGGCGCAACCTCGTCGGATGGACGCAGAATCGAATGGACCAACTGCGCGCGAGTGCTGAATCGCCCCACTTTGGAAAGGTCCGGCCCGGTCCGCCCGCCGCGACCATCCACCCGATGACACCGACCGCAGGAAGCGCTGGCGGAGAAAAAGACGCGCCGGCCTGCTTGAGGATCACCCTGTCCGAGCGCGGCCTGCTGCCATTCATCGAGCGTTCGCGCACGCGGGTGCCGGCGCTTTCCGGACAACTCGCTCACCGGAGGATTTAGAACGAACTCCAACTGTTCAGCCACCGCCCGGCTCAAGTTTGATTTGTTGGCGTCCTGCAGAACCTCACGCACGGGGGGATCAAGGGCAAAGGGTCGTAGCGCTCGAAGCATCTCTATTCGCACCGAAACATCCGGATCATGGATTAATTCGAGCAAATTCGTGATTGCGCCCCATGATTGCAGCGAAAGGGCGAGCACGGCCTCGGCGCGAATCTGGGGAGGATTGTCTTTGTCGCGTGCCAGTGATTCGAGAAGATGAGCCGCCCGTTTTGTGGAAGTACCGGCGAGCGACCGCACAGCTTCCAGGCGAAGTGAAAGCGCGCCGTCCCGGGCCAGGGCGCTCAACAGATCAAAGTTCTGATCCAGGGAACCGGGTTCCATTTTGCTCAAAGCCAGCGCGCGCAGAGCTGCCGGGCGCGAGTCGTCGCGAATGATCGCTTCCACCCACCTGGGATCGAGCTCACGCCGGATTTCGTTTCCTCGAACTCTCTTTCGGTAGGCCTCGATTACTTCCGGCGTCAGATCCTGCAATGTGGCCAGGTAAGTTTCGAGGAGCGGCGGACTGACTTCGCCGGCGGAAAGCGCCCGGTCCAGTTCGGAGCGAAGGGAGACAAGGCTCCGTTCGCCGACCCAGATCAACGCCCTTCGCCGCACTTCCAGGTCCGGATCCGCCAGCCATTCTTTCAAGTGTGGTACTGGATCATCGAGGCCGGCTCTGCGCAGGGCCAGCAGCATGCCCAGGCGCACCCTGGCGTCCGGGTGGCGCAGGTCGCCCAATACCGACTCGCGAAAGACCGGTTTGGCCAGGGCGGTTGTGGCCGCATGCCGCAAAAAGGGGTCCGCACTGCCCAGAGCAGCCCGGAGCCGGGGGTAATCTTCCGGCGAATGGGATCGGAGCAGCGATTCGAAATGATCGTTCCAGGGATCGGAGCGAGTTCCGCTCTGGGAAGCCCGGTGCTGCGTCAGGTCAACGCCGGGTTTTGCGGTCAATCTCCAGATGCGCCCGAAGCCGTGGTTCGGATAGTCGCGTTTCACCCAGTCACTGATGTAAAGCACGCCTTCTTCATCCGCGGCGATACCAACGGGGCGAAAGTCCTGGGAGCCTTCTATCACAGCCTGCGCCTGAGCGGCGAGTGAAACCCCGGCGGGCTGGAGGTCCAGGCGCGCGATGTTATGTTCGCCCCAGACCGTCATCAGGACGCTGTTGCTGTAATCCGCGGGCAAAGCGGCGCGCGCACAATCGAGCAGACCGGAAGGCGCCTCACCGACGCCCGCAATCATCGGCAGTGTTCCCGGCAATTCGCCTTCCCAGGCTTGATACGGATGAAGGCCGCTCCCTCCATAAAGCGATTTGTAGCCGTAATCACCTTGCTCGACGATGTGGAGAAGCCGGTTGGGGCCGCGCGAATCGGGATCATTGTCCACCGCCAACAGACGGCCCGCGGAATCGAACTTCAAGTCGAACGGGTTCCAGAACCCGGTTGCGAAAGCCTGCACTTCCGAACCATCCGGTCGGCAACGCGCCACACCGCCTCCATCTCCATAGCCTTCCACAAATGATCCGTCGGTGCCCTCCAGCCTGTGGGGGCGGCCGGCCGTATTGCCTCGTGAGACGTAAAGCCAGCCATCGGGCGAAACGGTGATGCCGAGCAAACAATTGTGCGGGTAGGTTTCGCTTGTGATTAAACGCAGCACCTGCGCCCGTTCGTCGCTTGCCCCGTCGCCGTTGCGGTCGGCCAGCCGCCACACTTCTCTCGCGCACACCACAAACAACTCCCGACCCGGCCCGAAGGCCAGGTTCATTGCATCGTTGAAACCCTCGGCGAAGATTTCGATGTTATCCGGCGCGCCATCGCGATTGGCGTCCGTGAAAACCTTGATGCGGTCGCTCTTTGCTCCCGGGTAATTGGCCGGCGGCAAGTGAGTGTGCGATTCAATCACGAAGAGCCGCTGGGATGGATCCACCGCCAGGCCGATCGGTGTAGCGATGTCGGGTTCGGAAGCAAATAGGGTCAATTGCAGGCGAGGGTCCCTGGCCGTGGGCATCGAGATGTCCGCCCCGAGGAGGGCGGGGCAGATGCTCAAGAGGAGCAAATGGAACCGGGGCCGGCCGAGCCTCTTTCGCAGGAGTGGCAGCCCGTTCAGGAATGATGCGCCCGCCCCGCGGAGCGCGGCGGTTCCTGTAAGGAACTGGCGGCGGAAGGCGGGGATTCTCATGGGAACAGAACCCTGGCCCGCACAAGGCGACGCAAGCTTTTTGGCGCGACGCGGCAACAATGCGGAAACGGTGAGCCTCGGCTCACACCGTCATGATCTCCTTTTCCTTGTGTTCGAGATGGGCGTCGATCTTTGCGACGTATTGGTCCGTGAGCTTTTGCACGTCCTTTTCAGCATGCTGCAATTCGTCCTCGGCAATGCCTCCGCCCTTGGCTTCTTTCTTGAGCGATTCAATGGCGTCGCGCCGGACGTGGCGGATCGCGACCCGTCCGTCCTCGGCCATTTTGCGAATAACCCGGACGAATTCGTGTCGCCGTTCTTCGCTCAGTTCGGGGATGACGATCCGGATGATCCGCTTGTCCACGGCCGGGTTGAGGCCAAGATTGGACTTCTGAATGGCCTTTTCGATGGGATGCAGGGTGGTGGCGTCCCACGGCTGGATGACGAGCATGCGCGGCTCCGGTGTGGTGATGGCTGCGAGTTCGCGAATGCGCATCTGGGCTCCATAGGCATCGACCATGATATTTTCGACCAGCCCGGGCGACGCCTTGCCGGTGCGTACTCCCGCGAACTCGTGGGTAACGACCTCCTCGGTCTTCAGCATCTTTTCTTCCGCCTGAAGTAATATGTCATCGACTGGCATAGCGGCACGCTACCAAAACCGGCGGCGTCCGGCAACCGTTCTTGGAGAGGGAAATTCGCGCGCGCATTTTCCAGTGAGAAAGAAGAAAACCATTGGCTGCTATTCGCCCTCCTTTTTCCAGCGAACTTCGACTTCGTTTTTGTCTTCCAGCGCGCGCTTCAACAGCTTGAGCAGCTCTGGATCGGCACCCTCCTGTTCGAAGCGGGCGACCGTATCGCGATTCAAATAGTAGTCTTGATCGGTAGCGGATTCCTCCTCGAGCCGATCCGTTAAGAATTTGAGCTGCGCTTCCGTGATGTCGCCGAGGAAGGCGCCGGAATCCTTGTTGTAGAGTTTAATCATAAGCTTGGTCTTCCTGGAGAGCTGAACCGGACATTTCAAAAATCTAAAGCCGACCGAGAAGGAGGCGCAACGAAAAACGCGGCTGAAAGGGCCGTTGTTGAACCATATCCAAGTTAGGCTTTTGTCGGTCCGGGCCGCCGCCCGGTCGCGCCGGTTACAGGCAGGGATGGACGCACCCGAAAAAAAAACCATTTCAGCGTTGACAGATTTTGGGGCGTTTAGGTAGGAATAGGGAAGGTAAGGGAATTATAGGTAAAAAAATGACGGCCCGATGCCGGAAAGCGATTCCAACGTTCCGAGTTTTCACGGAGAGCACCGGTATGGGGTGGACGGCAGCCGGCGGGTAATGATCCCCGCCAAATGGCGGCCCAGGGATAAGCGGACTGTTTTTACGAGCATCCTTTGGCCAATTGGCGTGGAAGAGTTTCTGTTAGTGCTGCCCCCGGCGCGTTGGCAGACAATGCTGGACAACCTGAAAACCAGGTCCTTGCACGATAAGCGGATCGCTACGCTCGAACGGGTGATTGGAGCAACCTCCGCCCCGCTGGTGCTGGACAAAGTTTGGCGCTTTTGCCTTCCAGAAAGCCTGGCAGCGGCGGCCGGTATCGATAAAGAAGCCCAATTGATCGGGCGTTTGGACAAATTCGAGATATGGACTCCAGCCAGGTATCAAGCCGGGGTCGCTCAGGATAAAGCTGTGGCGGCAGAGGTCGCCGGAGAGATTTTATGAGTCTGATGCAACTCCTGGCAGTTGGCAAAAGCATCCGGACCATCCGAAACCGGCCGAGTCCGTATCGGATGACACAGCAGAATCTGCTGCCGCGCTTTGGGGAAAGTCGGTGGGAAGGTAAGACATTTGAAGGGAAACACTTGGAAGGCAAATTGCCAGAGGATCGTTCGGAAGCGGGCAACGAAGTTGCGCAATCGGGCAAATCCGGGACTCCGGGGTCTGCTGGTGAAGCGGCACAGGCTCCCTCCGGTGTGGCCTATCCGAGTGGGCGATGGACGATTCTTCGGAGGCATTTCGGATTCAGAACCAGCGAGGGGAAGGCTGCCTTGATCCAGGGTGAATTGCGTCTGGACGCGGTGAGAGTGGTGCGGAACGACCTGAGCGATTCGGATCTGGAGGTCATTCCGGCCCGGGCGGCGAAGCAGCGGCGGGAGAGGGCAGGAGCGGGATGGCTTGAGCGGGTTTTGCACAGGCTCGGCCGGCGACTTTTCGGGACGCAGGACATTTAAGGGACGCTACAATGATGGACAGTGCCAGAATTCAATCATCAACCGGTCATGTTGCGCGAAGTGCTGCAGGCTTTAATGCCGCGGCCCGGTGGAAGGTACGTGGATGGGACGGTCGGTGGGGCTGGACACGCACTAGCCATATTGGACGCGAGCAGCCCAACTGGATGGTTGTTTGGATGCGATCGCGATGGCGCCGCGATTGAAGCGGCTCAGAGACGGTTGGCGCCGCGCCGGGGCCGGTATGAATTGCGCCAGGCCAGTTTTGCGGAGTTAACGGAATGGATTGAGCCGGACAGTTGTCATGGGTTGTTGCTGGACCTGGGTGTCAGCTCGCCGCAACTGGACGGGCCGGAACGCGGGTTCAGTTTTCAGCATGAAGGGCCTTTGGACATGCGGATGGACCGGAGGGGCGGGCGGACTGCCGCGGAGCTGGTCAATGAACTGTCCGAAGGCGAGTTGGCAAAACTGTTTTGGGAGCTGGCTGACGAGCCGCAATCGCGGCGCATGGCCCGCGCCATCGTGCGGGAGCGGCAGCAGCGGCGGATAGAAACAACGGGACAGTTGGCCCGGTGCATCGAGCGGTGCGTGCCGCGTCGAGGCGCAAAGAAACATCCGGCAACGCGTGTTTTTCAAGCTGTGCGGATGGCAGTAAATGATGAAGTGAATTCGCTGAAAAGCGGACTGGCGGCAGCCTCGAGTGTTTTAACGAGGGCCGGCCGCCTGGCCGTCATCACGTTTCAATCGGGGGAAGACAGGATTGTGAAGGCATTTGGACAGGAACAGACGCGGGATTATACGGTGCCGGGCGCGGTGGACGTGCCGGAGTTGCGGAAGCCGGCGGCGCCGAGAATGGCCTGGATTCATCGCAAGGCGATTCAGCCCGGCGCGGAGGAAGTGGCCGCGAACCCGCGTGCCCGCAGCGCGCGACTGAGGGTGTTGGAGAAGCTATAAGATATGGCGCGAAACCGCAGCAGGACTGAATCGAGCGCGGTGCGCTTTGCTCCGGCGCTGAAGGCTATTCTGCTCTGTCTCTTTTTGGGGGGCTCAGCGGTTGGCTATGTCATGCAAAAGAACAAGATTTATGAGCTTGGCCGCCAGATTCGGGAGCGCGAAGCCCGCTTGGACCGTTTGCACTGGGAGAACAAGATGAAGGCAAATCAACTGGCCGATCTGCAACTGCCGCAAAAGCTGGCCCAGCGTGTCAAAGATGAGAGGCTTGGATTGTTGCCGCCCCTGCCTGGACAAATCATCTGGTTGACCGATCCCGCGCTTCCGGCCGCGCAGCGCGGTCCGGAGTTGCTGGTGTCGCGGGAGAGCAGCATCACTCGAAATCCCTGACTTTGGCCGTCGCCCGCGTCGTTCGGGTCGTGAGGAACCGAAAGGCGCGGGTAGGCGGCCCAATCTACAATGGTCACCACCGCACAGTGTCGCCGGCTGGCAGGATTCGCCACCGTGCTTTCGCTCGCATTACTCGGCCTGGCGGGACGCCTGGTTTATTTGCAGTATTTTTCGCACGAGAAGTTCCGGGATCTGGCCGAGAAGAAGCGGATTTTTCTTCAGGAGCCGCGACGCGGCGATATCGTGGACGCAAACGGCAATCCCCTGGCCACCAGCGTCCCGGTCAAGAAAGTCTATGCCGACCCGGGCTGGCTGGCCGAACATTACACGGACGTCGCCAAGGAGTTGGCTCCGCTCCTTCAGTACCGCGAGGCGGACCTGGCGGCGTTGCTCAAGCCTGTCATCCGTCTTGGCGAAGACGGCACCCTTTCCACAAACCGTTATGTCGATTTGGATCGCAAATTGGCTCCCCAAAACTGGGAGCGAGTGCAGCAGACGCTCGAAACCCTGAACTTTAAACCGGAGAGCGAACTGAATTCGGCGGAGAAACAATTCTATCGGGGCCTTCGTCGTTATGCCATCGCGGCGGTGGACGATCAATTGCGCATTTATCCCAGCCGCAATCTGGCGGCCCATGTCGTGGGTTACGTCCAGGACCGCGAAACCAGCTTCAACAACATCCACACGATCGAAATGGTCGGTATTGACGGCATCGAGCGTTGGTTCGACCAAAAGCTGGCTGGGCAGCGGGGGTGGCGGGTGACGGAGACCGACGTGAAGCGGCGCGAAATCGTGGTTTATCGTTCCGAGGATGTCCAACCGAAGCCCGGGTTGAATGTGGTGCTGACCCTGGACATGATCATCCAAAACATCGTCGAAACCGAGCTGACCGCGGCGATGCGGGAGCACGATCCGGTGAGCGCTTCGGCAGTAGTGGTGCGGCCGGCTACGGGGGAGGTCCTGGCCATGGTGAGTCTGCCCGATTTCGATCTGAACCAGCCGGGAAAAACGGAAATGGATTACCTGCGCAACCGGGTCATTACCGACCTGATGGAGCCCGGATCGACGTTCAAGATCGTTGCCGTCTCAGCCGCATTGAACGAACGGATTGTCACGATGGAGGATACCTTTGATTGCGAGAACGGGATGTGGCGCTTTTACGGGCGGTACCTTCGCGATCATGCCGGTTACGGAACCATGACCGTGGAAAACATCATCGTGAAATCTTCGAACATCGGCACGGCCAAGATCGGAATCAGGCTCGGCGAAGACCGGCTCTACGAATATGTGCGGGCGTTTGGATTCGGCTTCAAGACGGGTGTGACGCTGAGCGGCGAAGTCAAGGGCATCGTGCACCACCCCAAGGATTGGGATAAACTGACGATTTCCCGCATCCCGATGGGGCAGGCGGTGGCGGTGACGCATCTTCAGAGCGTGATGGCCATGAGCGCGATTGCCAATGAAGGGCGATTGATGCGGCCGATGCTGGTGAAGCGGCTGCAGGAGCAGGACGGTCAAATCTTTGCCGAGTATCCGCCTCAGGCAGTGAGGCAGGTGGTTTCGCCGGCCGTGGCGCGCCAGATCACTTCCGCGTTGAAAAAAGTTCCTTCGGTCGAAGGGACGGCGGCGCGCGCCGAACTCGAGCATTACACGGTGGCTGGAAAGACCGGGACAGCCGAAAAGGCGGGCCGGGGAGGATATTTGCCTGACAAGTATGTGGCATCGTTTATCGGGTTTTTCCCGGCCAGCCAGCCCGAGGTTTGCATTTCAGTGGTTGTGGACGAACCCGATCCGCGCAAAGGTTACTATGGAGGCCGAGTCGCGGCGCCGGTCTTTAAGCGTATTGCCGAACAGGTGGCGCAGTACCTGAAGATTCGGCCGGACCGCGAAGAAGCGCCTCCGGACAATACCACCTCGGTTGCCGCCGGAGAGAAGTTTCGGACCGCTTCGGTGGCCGCGCCGTAACGGCATGCAGCTAAAGGAGCTGATTTCGAATCTGTCCCCTGTCAGTGTGGAAGGCACGCTGGAGGCGGAGATTACGGGGATTACGTGCGATTCACGGCGGGTCACGCCGGGCATGGTGTTCGTGGCGATTGCCGGGCAACAATTTGACGGGCACGATTTCATTAATAGCGCCATCGATCGAGGCGCGAAAGCCGTCATCTGCGAACGCAACGGAACGCTTCCGCATCGCGCTGCCAAGATCAAAGTGGAGGATGTGCGCGAAGCGCTGGCTCGGATAGCGATCGCCTATTACAACCAGCCGAGCTCGAAGCTCAAAATGGTGGGAGTTACCGGCACCAACGGAAAGACGACGGTTTCTTTCATGGTCAAAGCCATTCTGGAAGCTGCGGGAATCAAGACCGGGCTGATTGGCACGGTCCGCTATGAAATTGGAGATCGGGTCATTCCTGCGCAACGGACCACGCCGGAATCGATCGAAATCCAGCAAATGCTCGCCCAAATGGTGCGGAGCGGCTGCCGGGCCTGCGTGATGGAGGTGAGCTCCCATGCTCTCGAGCAGAAGCGGGTCTGGGGAGTCGAATTCGACGTCGCCGTGTTTACCAATCTCACCCAGGACCATCTCGACTACCACGGCACAATGGATGATTACTTTGCGGCCAAGCAGAAGCTCTTTGCCAGCCTCGGACAGGGGGAGAGGAAATCAGCAGCCGTCATCAATATCGACGATCCCTACGGCGAACGCCTGGTCGGGCAGACCGGGGTCAATAGCCAGCTCACGTACGGATTCACGGACAAGGCCCGGTTGCGCGCCGTTCAAATCCAACTCTGCCGCGAGGGCTCGCGCTTCGTCGTCGAAATGCCGGACCGCCGTTTTGCCTGCCGCCTCCCGTTGATTGGCCGCCACAGTATTTACAACGCGCTCGCCGCCATCGGTTCCGGGATCGCCATGGACATTGAAGTGGTGACCGTCCAGGCGGCGTTGAATGCCATGCCGCCGGTGCCGGGCCGACTCGAACCGGTGTCGGTCGGCCAGCCTTTCGGCGTCTTCGTCGATTACGCGCACACGGATGATGCCTTGCGGAATGTGCTCGAGGCACTTCGGGAAGTGACGGACAAGCGCTTGTTGCTCACTTTCGGCTGCGGCGGTAATCGCGACAGAGGCAAGCGTTCAAAGATGGGAAGAGTGGCGGCGCAGATCGCGGATTTCACCATCATCACCAGCGACAATCCGCGCAAGGAAATGCCGGCTGATATTGCTGCGCAGATCGAGAACGGCTACCGCCTGGTACGGGAACGCGGCTATGCCGTCGAATTGGACCGCGCCCGCGCCATTCATCAGATCCTGGCGATGGCGGAACCCGGCGACAGCGTGTTGATTGCCGGGAAAGGGCACGAAACCTACCAGGAATTCGAAGATACGGTAGTGCCTTTTGATGACCGTTATCACGCCATCGAAGCGCTCGAATCGCGGAAATTGCGGGCGGCCTCATGACGCGCCGGCCGCTTTGGCTTCGGGACGACGCCCGGAAACGGGGCAGGCAAATCGAAAGGGCGGCTCCGCTTGGGGGCGCAATCTATGAGCCGGCGCGGGCACATGGCGCTTCAACGAAACCGGGAATGCTATGATTGAGCAGTATGGAACCGCGAACCCTGAGCTTTGTCTGCGAGGCCTGCCACGGGCAACTGGCCTCGGGTTCGGCCGAAACAAGCGTTCAGCGAATTTGCACCGATTCGCGCCAGGCAGGGGCGGGGGACCTGTTTTTTGCCATCAAAGGGGAACGGTTCGATGGGCACGAGTTTCTTGACGAAGTTGCCAAAAAGCGAATCACTGGCGTGGTTGTCCGGCGGGACAGAATCCAAACGCTGCCTTGCGCTGTTGTGGCGGTGGATGACCCGCGCCGCGCTTTGGGCAGACTGGCTGCGCGGTATCGCGGCGGTTTTGATTTGCCGGTGTTTGCGGTTGGCGGGTCGAACGGCAAGACGACCACCAAGGACCTTCTTGCATCGGTGCTGCGGCAAAAGTTTACCACGCTTTCCAGCCAGGCCAGTTTTAACAACGACATTGGCGTGCCCTTGACCGTGCTAAATCTTGAGCGCCAACATCAGGCGGCCGTCGTCGAGGTGGGCACCAATCATCCCGGCGAATTGGCACCGTTAATGCAAATCGCCCAGGCGCGATTTGGCGTGTTGACCGGCATTGGCCGGGAACACCTCGAGTTCTTTGGCAGTCTGGAAGGGGTGGCGGAGGAAGAGGGCGTTTTGGCGCAGGCGTTGCCGTCGGACGGAAAACTTTTTGCCGACGGCGACACCGAGTGGCTGCCGGTAATCAGCCGGCGTTGTGCAGCCCCGGTCATCAGGGTTGGCTTCGGCCCGCAGAATGTTTGGCGCGCGGAGAAGATTCGCATGGGGCGCGAAGGGATGGAGTTTCAGGTTTTGGCGCCGGGCGCGAACTATTCGGGCGCGTATCGAATTCGATTGATTGGGCGGCACCAGGTGCGGAACGCGCTGCTGGCAATGGCGGCTGGCGCCGAATTAGGCCTGGAGCCTGATGCCATTCGACGCGGGCTCGAGGATTGCCAGCCGCCCAAGATGCGAGCCCAGCTTTGGGAAGCCGGCGGCATTTGGGTTCTGGACGACTCCTACAATGCGAACCTGGACTCGATGCTGGCTGCGCTGGAAACATTATGCGAGCTGCCCTGCGAGGGCAGGCGAGTGGCGCTTTTGGGTGAGATGGCGGAGTTGGGCAAGGAGAGCGCACAATCTCACGAAGAAGTGGGGCGGCGTGCCGGGGAGTTGGGCGTGCCGGTTTTGATCGCCGTTGGCAAATGGGCCGGAAGGATGGCGGACGCGGCCCGGCGTGCGGGTGGAAAGGAAGTTTTTGAATGTGCGGACGTGAGAAGCGCCGCGGAGATACTGAAAGAGAAAAGTGGTCCAGGCGATCTGGTATTGTTGAAAGCGTCGCGCATTGCCGGGCTGGAACGCATGGGCGAGATGATGCGCCAATGGCGCGGAGCCCGAGCATGAATAGTTTTGGGAGAATGAAGATGCGGAAGAAGATTTGTAAGACGGGAGCGGCCGCTCGGGTGCGCCATGATGGCAATGGCAAATTGCTGCACAGGCAGTTTCCTTCGTTTTTGATCCGTCTGGTCGGCAAGTCGCGTTTGCGCCGCTTGCCGGCGGAGGCGCTGATGATTCCGCACCATGACTAACGGATGATCTATTACCTCAGCCAATGGCTGCTGGAATGGTCTGCAGGCACGCAATGGCAGGACGAGCTCTCGTTTCTTCGGTTGTTTCGATACATCACCTTTCGGAGCGCGGGAGCTGCCATCACCGCTCTGCTGCTGGCCTGGTGGCTGGGGCCGAAAGTGATTGCCTGGCTGAAACGGCTCAAGTTTGGACAGCATTACCCGGACAAGGCCGAGCAGGCAGGCGGGCTGGTTGCGCGCCTGACGGACAAACGGGGCACTCCGACGATGGGCGGCTTTTTAATCGTGCCCGTCATGGATTTTACCGCGCTTCTCTGGGCGCAATGGAACACCCTGGTCCAACTCACGCTCTTGTCGGTCCTGGTCCTGGCGGGTTTGGGTTTTTACGACGACTACGCCAAAATCGTCCAGCAAAACGCCAAAGGCACCGCCTCGCACATCAAGTTGTGGGTTCAATCGGCGCTGGCCGTTTTTATCGCGGTTTATCTTTGGCAGGTTCCCGCCACCAGCAGGCTCATCACCGAGGTCATGGTGCCATTCGTCAAATATCCGGTGGCCTTCGGAACAGTCGGACTGGTCATCGGCTTGATCCTGACCGTGCTGACAATTGTGGGCAGCTCGAACGCGGTGAATCTGACCGATGGACTGGATGGTTTGGCCATCGGGTGCACCCTGATCGTCTCGTTCGTCTTTCTGATGCTGACCTACGTGGCCGGAAACTTTCGGATGGCCGATTATTTGCAAGTGCCCTACGTGCCGGGCGCGGGCGAGTTAACCATCTTTTGTGCGGCCATGATCGGGGCCGGCCTGGGATTTCTCTGGTTCAATTGTCATCCGGCGCAGGTCTTCATGGGGGACACAGGGTCGCTGGCTTTGGGAGGCGCGCTCGGAATCATTGCTGTTCTGATTCATCAGCCTCTGGTCCTGGTGATAGCGGGCGGCGTGTTTGTGGTCGAAGCGCTCTCGGTCCTGATTCAAACCGGTTACTACAAATACAGCCGGTGGCGGTTTGGAGCGCCGCGGCGGGTCTTTCTGATGGCGCCATTGCATCATCATTTCGAAAAGAAGGGCTGGCACGAATCGCAGGTCGTGATGCGGTTTTACATTTTAGGAATTGTTTGTGCCGTCATCGCGCTGAGCACATTGAAGATTCGCTAATGCAGACCGCGGTCCTTTCGAGACATGAGTCCCGCGCGCCGCAGCGGTGAATGAATGGCGAAAACAGGTGAATACGGCGGAGAATCATGGAGTCGTACCCCGGATGGAGCAGTGGCAAAATAAGCAGGTTCTGGTGCTTGGACTCGGAAAAAGTGGCGTGGCCGCAAGCAAGCTTTTGCGGCGACAGGGGGCTATGGTTTTAGGCATGGACAGCGCGGACTCGGAGAACTTGCGGGCGGCGCGGTGTTCGCTGGGTGAAGGAGGTGTTGAAGTTCAACTCGGCGCCAGTTCTCCTCCGAATCGCGACTTCGACGCGGTGATCGTGAGTCCGGGCGTGCCCCCTTCAAATCCGATCCTGCGCGAGATGGTCCGTCGGAAGGTGCGAGTGATTGGCGAGCTGGAATTGGGCTACGAGCATGCGCGCTGCTTGAACATTGCGGTCACGGGAACCAACGGCAAAACGACCACGACGGAACTGATTGAGCGCGTCCTGCGCCGGCAGCAAATCAAGACTCTGGCCGCCGGCAATATCGGGGTGCCGGTTTGCGATGTCGTGGATCAGACTGCGGCGCTGGATTTTCTGACCTTGGAGGTCAGTTCCTTCCAGCTTGAGACCATCGAGTTCTTTCGACCGATTGTGGCCGTGTTGCTGAATATCACTCCGGACCATCTGGATCGTTATGCCAGCATGGGCGATTATGCGAAGGCCAAGACCCGTCTGTTTCTAAACCAACAACCGTTCGACTGGGCCATCATTCAGAGTGAGGCCCTGGCCCTGTTGCGCTCGATGAATCTAAAAATCCCTTCCAAGATCGTCACCTTCAGCGCGAGCAATCGACGGGCGGACATTTATCTCGAACGCGGCCTGCTGATCAGCCGGATCGAAGGCTGGTCTGGCCCCTTGCTGGACCTCGACAGGGTCCATCTCCGTGGTCCGCATAATGCTGAGAATTTGATGGCCGCATTGGCAGTCGGGCGCGTCCTGCGAATCCCCCTGGAAACGGTTGTGGAAGCACTGCAGGAATACCGGCCGGCTGCCCATCGGTGCGAGTTGGTGGCGACGGTAAACGGGGTCAGCTACATCAACGATTCCAAAGCCACGAATCTGGATGCGCTGCACAAGGCGCTCCTGTCCGTGCCGGCCAAATCCGGCGGTGAGCCGAACATTTGGTTGATTGCCGGCGGCAAGGACAAAGGCATTGAATATCACGATATCGGGCCGCTGCTTTCACAACGGGTGAAAGCCGCATTTTTACTTGGTGAAACTCGTGAAAGGCTGCGTGCGGCCTGGAGCCTTTTTACTCCTTGCACCATCGTGGATTCGTTGTTAGAAGCAGTCTCAAGGGCCGCAGAAAACGCGGCCAGTGGCGATGTCGTGTTGCTTTCACCCGCTTGCTCGAGTTTTGATCAGTTTCAAGACTACCGGCATCGCGGTGAGGTCTTTCGGCAAGCGGTAATCGGCTTGCAACCATCCCCGAAGTCGCCCTCAACGAGCGCCGGTTCGGCTCGTCAGAACGCGCCGGGTGTGCCGGAACATTAAAAAAGGTTTTGCCGGGTGTCGTAATTGCTCGCCGGCGTGCAGAGAAATCAGACTCAGGACGAGATAATCGATTTAACGAAGGAACAAATGAATACACCGAATCCACTCATTCCGCAGGGCACCTTCCTGGCGCGAAGCAAGTCCCACGTGCGCATTGCCGTTTTTACCATTCTGGGCGTTCATGTCGTCTTGCTCGGGGCGCTCCTCCTTCAAGGTTGCAAGCGGACGACGGATTCTCCTTCAGCGGAGACCACAAACGCCAGCGTCTATCCTGACTGGGTCGAACCGACCAATGCGCTCCCCGTCACTCCGGTCATCGTTGACCCCACCCCTCTGCCGCCCCCTCCGGTGCCGGCCACGGTCCAAACGCAGCTTCCTCTGGAGACGCCGGTCGCCTCGCTGCCGCCGGAAGGTATTCGACCTTCGGCGTTTGATCCCTCGGGGTTTCGGCCCCCTCCTTCTCCGCCGCCGGCGGGGGGTGTGCGCGAACATGTGATTGTGAGAGGCGACACCTTCTCCGACCTGGCCAAAAAATATAATGTAACCGTGCGAGCGATTGCTGAAGCCAACCCCGGTGTCGAACCCCGGCAATTGAAGATCGGCCAGAAACTGGTGATTCCGCCTCCCATGCCGGACGCCGGTGGCAGCCCCCTTTCGGGTGTCACCTCGTTCACCAACGGGGACAATGTCTATACAGTGAAATCTGGCGATACTTTGATCAAGATCGCCCGCGATCACGGCACAAGCGTCAAGGCCATTCAAGCCGCCAATAATCTGAGCACCACACGAATCAAAGTGGGCCAGAAACTCAATATCCCCTCGCGTTCAAACGGCTTTCCGGCGCCGGCCGAAGGCACACCACTGCCAGCGTTTCCGTAAGAGGCGACCTTTTGCAGTGCGCCGACAGAGCGCAGTGGGGGACGACGCCCGGGCGAGGCTTGTAATGTAAGCCAAAACGGCCTCGCGCTTTCTTGTCACCACTCTCCAAAACGCAGGCGCGTCTGAAGCGCCGAACCTGAAAAACCCTCGCGGCATTCCGGCATCCAAACGCCGGTTTGGCTCTCAATGATGGCGTCCCCACAAACCTGAGGTCTGCGCTTGAACTCTGTTTCGAACGCAGCCCTCGGGCGTGTGCCCGACCGCGGCAGGAAGATACGCGGTAACTGGCAGGCATGGATGCCTGCCCCTTTTCAGGGCTAACACCTGTCGGCAGGCACGCGCTGCCCCGCCCTTCGGGTTGCCCGACCATGAGCTGTGTTGCCGATGTGGCTCAATTTGGACTGCGGTGGCAAGCAAAGCGCGACACCGCTTTGGCTTTGTCGGTCGTTGCAGGAGCCGGAGCCAAAGCGCCGTCGCGCTCTGCGGGCGCACTTCGGAACGTCGTCTTCCGGTTCATGGCCTCGATCCACCTCCAAATATTGGCGGTTCTCGCTTCCGACGAAGCGGCCCGAACGTCCGGCGCGAGCCTTCAACCTGCGAACCACTGACAATTTGAATCACTGACAATTTATGCGCCTTCCCACGACTCTCTTGTTTTTTTGTGTAGCCGGTTTGCTTGCCCTGGGAATGGTGATGTTGTGCAGCGCCAGCACAGGCGACCCGGGCTCCCGCCATTTGATCATGCAACCGATCTGGTGCGCGGTGGGGCTGGTGGTTTGCGGCTTCGCCGCCAGCGGGGATTACCGGTGGCTGAAGAGATGGCCCTGGATGCCATGGCTCATCCTCTTAATTGCCATCGGCTTGCTGGCCGCGGTCTGGGCTCCGGTGATTGGCTGGCGAATCAAAGGCGCCAGCCGTTGGTTGCGCTTCGGTCCCGTCACCATGCAGCCCTCCGAGTTCGCCAAGGTGGCCCTGATCATTCTCCTGGCTTTTTACGGGGAACGTTATCAGCGGCACATGCCGAAGTTCTGGCGCGGACTCGCCATCCCGGGAATAGTGGTGGCCGCGGTTTTAGGACTGATCTTTGCTGAGCCGGACGTAGGCTCGGCGTTGTTGCTCGGGGCCGTCTGCGGCATGGTCCTGCTGGTTGCCGGGGTGCGCTGGAAATTCTTCCTCCCGCCGGTAACGCTGGCCCTGGTCGCGCTGGGCGTCTTCCTGTGGAACAACCCGATGCGTTCGGAACGGATTTATTCATGGCTGCATCTCGAAGAGACGAAACTGGGCAAAGGCATGCAGGCCTACAATGCGATGGTGGCCCTTGGCTCGGGCGGCA
>CAZCUL010000282.1:0-2824 GCA_964501475.1 uncultured Verrucomicrobiota bacterium
CTCTTCCGTCGCCCTCCGGCCTGGCTGGAAGCGATGAATAATCTCCGTGGCCGGAGAGATGCCCGCCAGGAAATATCTTGCCTCAGTGTGCGTATGAACTTGTCAAAAATATTCCGTTGTTTTGCTGGCTTCGTTGGATGGGCGGTGTGGATGGATGGATTCGCCCCCGGCCAGGCGCAGGCGCAGCCAGCCAATGATGCCTTCGCCGAAGCCTGGACGTTGAGCGGGCAGGCCCTGACCACCAATGGGAGCACCGCCCTGTCCAGTAAACAGGTCGGGGAACCCAACCACGCCGGCAACGCCGGTGGCCGCTCGGTCTGGTTCAATTGGACAGCCCCCCGCCCCGGCCAGTACCGGGTTGATACCATCGGGAGTGGGTTTGACACGCTGCTGGCCGTTTACACCGGCAACGCCGTCAATGGATTGACCCAGGTGGCCGCCAATAACAACGCCCCCGGCCAGGGCGGCGGCGTCAGCGTGCTCGAGTTCAATGCCATCGAGGCAGTGACTTACCGGATCGCGATCGATGCCAACCGGGGCTTTTTCGGAGTGCCAGCGGGCGGGGATTATACCTTGGACTTGCGGTTGCTGGCTTCCATCCAGATCACTTCCCCGGAACCCGGCACGGTGATCTACGCCGGCAACCCCTTTGACGTGATCGTGGAAGCCGAGGTGCCCGGCACGCCCATCAGCCGGATGGATTTTTATCAGGGCGGAACCTTGATCGGAACCGATCCGGTGGGCCCCTACAGTTTGCTGGTGGAAAACCCACCGCTGGGAACCAACCTGTTGTCGGCCGTGGCCGTGGACGGATCAGGCTCGAGCTGGACTTCGGCGGTGGTGCGCGTGGCGGTGCTCAACCTGGGCGTGACCATCGTGCTGCCGGTGGAAGGAGCAGTGTATCAGAACACCAATTCAGTCGTGGTTTCGGCGGTCACCTCGCTGCCCTCCGGCACGATCACGCGAGTCGAGTTTTTGGTGGACGAACAGCTCTTCGGCCAGGATCAAACCGCCCCGTTCAGCGCGATCTGGAGCGGAGTGAGCGGAGGGGTGCACCAGTTGACGGCCATCGGCACCGATGAAGGAGGCAATCGTTACACCTCCAGCCCGGTGACCATCTCGATTCCCCGCGTGCTGATCGATTTGGGATCGGTCTGGAAATATCTGGATGACGGATCGGACCAGGGCACCAACTGGACCAGGCTGGACTATGACGACAACCAGTGGGACAGCGGCCCGGGAGAATTCGGGTATGGCGACGGAGACGAAGCGACCGTGGTCGGGTATGGCCCGGATGCGGAGAACAAATACCTCACGACCTATTTTCGGCGGGGATTTCATCTGCACCGGGCCGGGGACTACACCAATTTGATCATCAATCTCAAACGGGACGACGGCGCGGTGGTTTACGTGAACGGGACCGAAGTGCAACGGATCAACATGCCCTTTGGAACGGTGACCCACCAGACCCGGGGCCTGCCCGCTGGCGATGATGGGAACAGTTTTTACCGGGCGACAGTTGATGGGCAACTGCTGGTGGACGGCACCAACGTGGTGGCCGTGGAAATCCATCAGGACCTGCCGACTGGAGATGACATCAGCTTTGATCTGCAACTGCAGGCCGTGGCCTATGGAGAGAATGAGGGGCCGGTCGTGACCCTGACCAGTCCGGAAAATGAAGCCGCGTTCCTGGCACCGCCCAGCCTGAGCTTGCGGGCGACGGCGACCGATGCGGACGGATTGGTGGAAACTGTCAGTTTTTATGCGGGAGAAGAATTGATCGGAGAGAGTAGCCGCAGCCCGTATGAGGTGATCTGGGAAACCCCGCCCCAGGGACGTTACTCGCTGGTGGCGGTGGCGCTGGACAATCTGGGAACACGAGTGAGATCAGCGCCGGTGGTGATCACGGTCTATGACGAGAGCGGCACCCCGTTCTCGCGGATTACCAGTCCAGCGGACGGCACGGTGGTGGAAGGGCCGACGAACATGGTGGTGCGAATGGACGCGGCGGCGGTGGACGGGGTGACCAACGTGCAATTGGTGGTCAACGGGGTGGTGATTGGCAACACGGCGAGCAGCCCCTACAGCCTCGAGTGGGTGGCGCCCTTCGGGAGCAACGAACTGAGATCAGTCACCTTCGATGCGAATGGGAGACAGGGAACTTCCGAAGTGGTGCGCGTGACCATCACGATTCCACCGACGAACACCGTGGCGCCCCGGATCATGGCGCTCAATCCGGTGGGAGGAGCGACGATTACGACTCTGAGCATGATTCGGGTGGCGTTCAGCGAGGTGGTCTCGGGGGTGGACGCCAGCGATCTGCTGATCAACGGAGTGCCCGCGAGCGGAGTGAGCGGGAGTGGCACGACTTACACCTTCATCGTGACACAGCCTGAGGCAGGCACCGTGGAAGTGAGCTGGGCGGAAGATCACGGGATAGAAGACTTTGGTTTCCCGTCTTCTCTGCCCTTCGACGAGACGGGCGTGGGGGCGAGCTGGATTTACAACCTGGTAGACCGGACACCCCCGGCCATCGCCGTCCGCGTGCCAGTCGCTGGGGCGACCGTGACGAACCTGACGCAACTCAGCGTGACTTTCACCGAATCGGTGAACGGGGTGGACGCGGCGGATTTGTTGGTGAATGGGACGGCGGCCTTCGGATTGAGCGGCAGCGGCTCGAACTACACGTTCAACTTTTCCCAACCGCCCTCGGGCACGATTAACATTAGCTGGGCGGGCGACCACGGCATTGCGGACCAGGCCGCGGCGCCCAACGCCTTCAACCGCCTCGGCTCGGGCGCTATCTGGAGCTACACGCTCGATG
>CAZCUL010000283.1:0-17106 GCA_964501475.1 uncultured Verrucomicrobiota bacterium
AGACGCCGCTCAACCTCGCGTTGGGCCTGCAAAAAAACGGCGTCAATGTCATTGGCACCTCTCCGCAAAGCATCGAGGTGGCGGAGGACCGAAAACTGTTCGCCGCCATGTTGAACAAACTCGGCATCCCGCAACCCCCCAACGGCATCGCCACCAACGAGGCCGAAGCCTTGGCTGTGGCTTCGAAACTCGGTTACCCGATTCTGGTGCGGCCGTCTTTTGTGCTGGGAGGCCGCGCGATGCAGATCGTTTATTCGGACAGCGAATTGTCGCATTACATGCACTTTGCCGTGGAGGCCTCGCCCGAACGCCCGGTCCTGGTGGATCAGTTCATCGAGGACGCGACCGAGGTGGACGTGGATTGCATTGCGGACGTGGGCCATTTCGCGAACCCGCACGACGCCACCATCGTCATGGGCGGAATGCTCGAGCACATCGAGTTTGCCGGCGTGCACTCCGGAGATGCTGCCATGGTGTTGCCGCCGCACACACTTTCCAAAGGCGTCATCGATGCCATTCGCGATTACACGCACGCGATGGCGCGGGAACTGAATGTGACCGGCCTGATGAACGTGCAATACGCTGTCAAAGGGGATCAGGTTTACGTTTTGGAGGTCAACCCGCGAGCGTCGCGCACCGTTCCGTTTGTGAGCAAAGCCATAGGCGTCCCCCTGGCGAAATTGGCCGCCAAAGTCATGGCCGGCCGCCGGCTCAGCGAACTCGGTTTCACAAAGGAAATCTGGCCCCCTTATTGGGCAGTCAAAGAATCAGTCTTCCCCTTCAACCGCTTTCATGGGCAGGATATTCTGCTCTCGCCCGAAATGCGCTCGACTGGCGAAGTGATGGGCTTGGATGCAGACCTCGGCGTGGCTTACGCCAAATCCCAGATCGCCGCCGGCGCCTCTTTGCCCTTGACGGGCCGGGTATTCATTAGCGTGAGTGACGCGCATAAGGACGAAGTGTCGGAAGTCGCGCGTCTCTTCGCCGAGCTTGGGTTTGAGATCGTTTCCACCGCCGGCACGGCGGCGGTCCTCGAGAAGGCCGGACTCAAGGTGCAGCGAATTTTTAAATTGACCGAGGGGCGGCCCAACGCCATCGACCTCCTGAAGAACCGCGAAATCCAACTCGTCATCAATACGCCTTCCGGGCAAATCCCCCGCGCCGACGAAATCAGAATTCGGACCACGGCTGTTTATACCAACACGCCCATTATGACGACGATCAGCGGTGCGCGGGCCGCGGCGCTTGGCATAGCGGCGCTGAAAAAGCGCGGCTATGAAGTCCGGACCTTGCAGGAGTACCAGTAGTCATATCCAAAGGAACACCAGCCCGCCCAGGACCGCCGCCGACAGCCAAATCAAGGCCACCGCCCGCGCCGGTTTCAATCCCCGCCGCACAAGCTGATGCGAAATGTGGTTTGTGTCCCCCACATAGAACGGCCGCCCTTGCCGCCAGCGGAGCAGGACCACCCAGACCAGGTCCGCCAGCGGCACCGCCAGAATGAGAAGCGGGCTTAGCACCGCAAACATTCTTGGGTTTTCTTCGGTGTAAAAGTGCGGAAGGATCGCCAAAACCGCCATGAGAAAGCCCACCAGGTGACTCCCCGAGTCTCCCAAAAAAACAGTCGCGCGGGGAAAGTTGAAAGGAAGAAATCCGGTTAATGCTCCCCCAATCAAAAAGGACAGGGCCGCGACCAGGTATTGGCCATGGACAGCGCTGATGCCGCCGAAAAGCAAGGCGGCAATCGCGCCCAGTCCTCCGCAAAGCCCGTTCATGTTGTCCGAAAAGTTAAAGGCATTCGTCACTGTCAAAATCCAGAGCACGGTCACGACATAATGAAATACGGGGGAGGGGACAAAGAGCGTGATTCGAATTCCGGCCGCGGCCACGGCGGCGGCGATGATGAACTGGCCGGCAAACTTCGTTCCCGCGCGCAGTTCGATCCTGTCGTCGAGCGCTCCGAGCAGAAGCATGCCTGCGCCACCGCCGAGAATGGCCAGCAATTGCCCGAAGCGGCGGGTGAAACCATAGCCCAGCTTTTCCGACGTCTCCGCGTCCAACATCCCTGCCCAAACCGCCGCCGCTCCCACTAGTATAGGAATGAGGAGCCCGCTTAACACAGCAGGTCCCCCCGCCAACGGAATCGCTTCTGCATGGATCTTCCGATGGCCCGGATCATCCACCAGGCCGGCCTTCCGGCACCACGCGCGCCAAAAAGGAAGCGACAGAGCCGTGGCTGCGCTTCCGGCCAGAAGAGCGGCGAGGTAAAGCCAGATCATGATAAGCCGTCCGCTGCTTCGACTTTTCCCGGAAGACGCCGCCCCGCCAGGCCGCGGTACAGATCGTAAATGGCTGCCACCATTCGCTCGGTCGGAAATTCCTTCAGAACGAATTCCTGTCCCCGCTTTCCCAGGCGCCGTCGTAGGTCCGGGTCGCGCGCCAATTCGCCGATCCGCTTCTTCAGCTCGCTCCGATTGCCCGGAGGGACCAGGAATCCCGCTTCATTGTGCAGGCAAATCTCGCTGGCGCCGTCACAGTCATAAACAACCGCGGGACGCCCCGCAGCCAAGGCTTGCGAAACCGCGCGGGGGAGGCCTTCGCGTCGCGAGAGATGCACCAGTATATCCATCACGCCAATAAAGCGGGGCACCTCTTCCGGAGGCACCAGGCCCGCAAATTTGAATCGATCAGCCATTCCCAGTGAACGCGCCATAGCTTCGAAGCTGCCCCGCAATGGCCCATCTCCAACGATCAGAAATTTCATTTCCGGGTGTTCTGAAACGAGTTTCGGCGCCACGTCGAACAGGTCCTCATAGCCTTTCAGCTCCGTCAATCGCGCAATCTTGCCCACCACAAAATCGGTTGCTCCCAGCCCGAGCCGATCGCGGAGAACCGGGTCATCTTTCGCGGCGGCAAACCGGCTGACGTCGAAGCCGCTCAGAATGCGGCTGTACTGGTCCGGCCGGCCGATGCCCGCAGCCAGATACCGGCGAGTCATGGCGTGCGCCACGCTCACGAAGTGGGTGGTGTGGCGCCCCGCTCGCCGTTCCGCCGTCCGGTAAAGCGCATTGGCGAGCGGACCTTGAAAGCTTCCGAACGAGGGCCCGTGAATGGTATGAATGATCAGTGGGATACCGGCGCGCTGCGCGGCCAGCCGCCCCAAAATGCCTGCCTTGCCGCTGTGCGTATGGACCAGGTCGGGCCTCTGTTGACGAAAGCGCATTGTGAGTTCCCGAAGCGCAATCCAATCCTGCCAGGGGCGGATCGGGCGGACCAGGGAGGGAAGAGTGGTCAATGTCTCCGGGCAGGAGGCCAGCCGGCTTTCCAGCGAACCTTCCCCGCCCATCGAGGGGCCGGATATCAATTGGACAACAAGTTCCGGATATTTTCGAAGGCCAAGGACGGTATCGACGGTGTTTTCCTGGGCGCCGCCCACGATCAGCCGCGTGATGACATGGATGACCGAGAATGACCGCCCTGCCTCAGAAGGAGCCACTTTTGAGCGTTTTGATGCGGTCGCGGATGAACTGAACCTCCGGGCTGCTGGGAGGGGTGAGCTTCAGGTATTCGTCGTAATAGCGGAGAGCGCTTTCCCGCTGTTTCTTGCGCCAGGCAATCTCTCCAAGCCCGAAATACACCGAGGGTAACGGCCGGGGCAGGCTCAGGCGCAGCGTTTCGTAGTCGCGCTGGGCGGCGTCCAGATTGCCCAGTTTCAGATTCGCAATGGCTCGGTTCATCAAGGCCACGCCGTTCTGGGGCTGCTGTTCCAAGGCGCGATCGAGGAGTTTGACCGCGCCTTCGAAGTCCTTGCGATCAATCTTGAGCGCGGCGTAATTGATCTGGGCCTGGATATCCCACGGTTGCAAATCGAGTTGCTTGTTCAGCACCGACAGGGCGTTGGTGACCTGACCCCGGGAAAGGTAGAGCTCGACCAAAGCGCGGAAAGGCCGGCTCTGCTGTGGGTGTTTCTCCTGCAGGTTCATCAAAAATTCCTCCGCCTTCTTGAAGTCATTCCCGGCCGCATACGCCCAGGCGCGCATCTCAGCAATGGCGAGTTGATCCGGCAGGCCGAGGTCTTTCGGGCCAAACGCCTTCTCAATCTCATCGAGCCGTCCCAGGGCCCGGTCCGCCATTCCAATCTGCATATACATGTTTGCCAGCGCCAGATGCGCGGAAAGATTGTCCGGCTGAAAATAGACGACGCGCAAAAGCTCCTGAGCCGCCTGGCGATAATTGCCTCCTCGGGTCAGAGCGCGAGCCAGGTGGTAACAGGAATTGGGTTCGTCCACCGGGCCATTCACCCCGAGAATATCGTCCCAGTTGCCACGATACGGCTGCAGCCGCTCGACAGCGCCTTCGCTCGGCTCCGGATTTTCGCGGTCGCCCGCCTGCAGCTTGGCATTGTAATCGCGGTTGATGAAGGCGGCCGGACTTTGCGGATTGAGTTCCAGGGCATACTCGAACATCTCTCCCGCCACTTCGAGCGCGCCTGAGCGTTGCGCGGCCACCCCGAAATCATTGATCGCCCTCGAATAGCGCGCGCCCATCAGGATCGCTTGAGCATCCGGAGGCAGAAAATCGATCTTCTGGTTTTTCGGGATGGCGGCGATCAGAGGCATAAGCTGACTTTGCCGCACGGATCTCAAATACTGCGCCCGCTCTCCTATCCGCTCTTTGCTCAGCTCGGGAGCGGCCACCGTGTTCGTAGGATAGCGTTTGAGCTGATAAATCAGTTGCCTCGGTTCCTGGTAGAAGGTTTCGAAGTAGTAGCCGAAACTGGGATGAAGATAATAAAGGGCGTGGTTCTGATAGAGCTCTGTGAAGAAAAGCAACAGGGCCGCCGGCTCGACCCGCAACTCGACCCGCCGTTCGCCCAGGTAGGCAGGCCAGCGTTCCGGATAACGCCGGCTCAGGTAGCGGTGATAGGCCGGCAACGTCAACGAACGCGTGTCCACCAACGCATATTTGTCCGCTCTCCCCTGCCGTCGCAGTGCGGACTGCACACTGTAAAGCTGATATCCATCATCGCTCAAAACAATGCCGCCCTCGGGCGGGAGAGACTTTGCGGCCGCCAGCGCGTAGTCGCTCAGAAATCCCTGGTTCGCCGCCCAGATTTTCGGCGCGTTCCTGGCGGCCAGCGCGATGGGCATTCCCAGCACCGCCAGCCAGACGGCGGCTTGAATTCCATAGTTGGCAACCCGCCGTAGCAAGGGGAGCCGCTGCCAGACCTTTTCCTGCCGGCGAATCCCAAAGACCAAAAGGAAGTAGCCCACAAAATAGCCGATGCTCAGCGCCCCCAGATAGTAAATGGGCAACAAAGCGAAGCCGAACCCGACATTCTTCGGACCCCAGGGCGGATCCAGCGTTACGGAAAGGCAGGTCACCAGGAAGACCCCGTGAATCACATGCGTCATCAGATTCGTCAACGCCGTCCCGGCCGCGCTGGCTTCGCCAAATTGGGCCGGCCACCGAATTCCGATGAAAATCAGCGGGAAAATTGAGGTGAGCGACAGCAACAGGACAATGTACCTCGGGAAGTTCAGAAGCGCGTTCTTCTGTGCTCCGAGTTCGATGCGCGCCGCCTGAAGAAAACTCAAATGCGAAAGGTCGCTGGCGGCGTGGAGCAATGGAAGCAGCAAATAGAGCAGCAGCCCCGCCAGGCCGCAGAGAAACATGCGCAACAGAAAGCGCCAGTTGAAGAAGCTCACGCCGAGAATCCAGAAGAGCGCGCCCAGGTAAACCGCCAGGAACGGAATCATGGCAAAATTGTTGGTGATGGCCAGCCCGTAAACGAAAGCGGAGCGCGTCAGCCACGATTCCCTCTGATCGATCCGATACTCGAGCACGCAGCGCAGGACATAAGCAAAGAGGAGAAGGTCCAGGGCCTCGCCCGTTGCCACCACCGCGTTCTGCCAGTAGGTCAACTGCAGCCCGCAGACCGCCGCCGCAAAAACCGGCGGCACCCAGGCGGAGCGGATCGAGAGAAACGAGTATTCGCTTCGTTCCAGCGCCCGCTGATCGCGCGTTCGGTCGTGCGGCAGGATTGCCACCGACCGCGCCAGCAACCCCAGGCTGCCCGCAGCGCAGAGGGCTGCGAACAGGTTCAAAGCGATCAACTGAATCGAGCCTGGCAGCCAGCGAATGGGATAAGTGAGCAGGTAATTGAGCGGCGATTGAAAAGCCAGTTGCCAGTCCCATCCCGCCGCCCGCGCCAGCGAAGGAAGGCTTCTGAAGGTCAATGAGGTGTTCAGTGTGACCAGGTAAACCAAAAGGCCGCCCGCAGCGATGATCCATGGCAGGCGCGATTGCACAAAGTTCTTGCGTATCTCTGTTTCCATCAATTGTTCGTTCGAGGCCGGAAGTTGAGCCGATGCCAGGTTCTCTGGCAAGGCCACATTCTTTCGCCAGCCATTAGTCGGCCGGGGAAGCGCACGCCCGCGCGCCGGCGCGCAGATCGGCTACGCACTCGACGTGCTGGGTTTGCGGAAACATATCCAACGGCACAACTTGTTTCAGATCAAAGACATTGTCCCGCCCCAAAATGTTCAAGTCCCGCGCCAGCGTGGCCGGATGACACGATACATAAATAACCTGCGCGGGACGATTTTCGCGCAGGATCTGCATCGACTCCGCCGAACACCCTCGCCGCGGCGGATCCATGATCACGGCCGTGGCTGACGGATCAAATCGGCCCAAGACCCCGGCCAAAACGTGCTCCGTTTCCGCGACCAAAAACTCGCCGTTCGTCTTTCCCCGCCGCGCGGCGTTCCGGCGAGCCGCTTGAACGGCCGGCTTGTCCAGTTCGATGCCGACATAGCGCTCGACCGCATCGGCCAGCTCCACGCTGAAAAAGCCGACCCCGCAATACGCGTCCACCAGAAACCGGACTCCGCTCTCTCGAAGCCGGTTTCGGACCACGCCCACCAATTCCGGCAGGAGATGAAAATTGTTCTGGAAAAACGAATGCGGCGGCACCTCCCAGCCTTCGGGCGGCACCCGCAAAACCACCTTCAACCCGCCTTTTGGCGGTGGATTGGCCCTCACGTTTTGCAGTTCGCCGTTTAAGGCCGGTTCCGCAATCGGGCATTCCTCGATGTCCACCACCAAACGGTTGTCCGCGCGAATGAACCCGATATTCAAACCCTGCTTGTACTTGTCCCATTGGCTCCGCACCATGATCCGGTTGCGATAACCGTAGGGCTGCGGACATGGAAGCATTGGCGCGACCCGGTCCGCCGAAACACCTCCCACCCGCTCGAGCAAATCGGCTATCTGCTTCTGCTTGAAACGAAGCTGCGCCTCATACCGGACGTGCTGGTATTGGCAGCCGCCGCAATCTCCAAAATAGCGGCACGGCGCCTCGACGCGGTCGGGCGATGCCCGCAGAACCCGGATCAAGCGCGCCCGGGCAAACCGCTTCTTCACCTCCACGATCTCCGCCTCGACTTCCTCCCCGGGAATGACAAACGGCACGAAACAAACAAACTCATCCAGCCGGGCCACTCCTTCGCCGCCGAAAGCCAGATCCTGAATTTTTAGAAGGCACCGCTGCCCGATTTTAAAACCAGCCGCGACACCGATTCCTTCAATCATCCCGGTTCCATTCTACAGGATGGGCCATTCAAAACCTAGCGGTGCGGCACTTCGTTGTAATGCTTGCGCAGGTAATCCTCGCCGAAATCATTCTCAAAATCGCGCCAAACACTGTGAATGTGATTCGCGTCGTTCTGGGTGTTGTCGTATTCGAGCAGAAACGTCGGACCTTGCACGCGATAATAGTGGCCCTGGCCGGGCTCGAGTCCTCCCGCCCAGGCAAAATGGACCTTGGCAACTCCACCCGCGCCTTGCAGTTTGCGCAAATCCGACTCCGCCAACTCCGGCCGGTGCCGATTCACGTATTCCTTGATCAGCTTCAGCAAAAGCTCCCGCTGGTTCCCCGACAATTCTCCGCCAGCAATCCCTTCGGGCTTCAACCGGTTCGCCTTGCGGTCGGCTCCAGTGATGATGTCCCGCGGCGCGGTGGTATCAACAATTCCGGCCTTTCGCTGTTCCGGCGTTAGGGACTTTGCCAGTTCCCGTCCCAAATCCTCCTCGGCCGCCAATATGCGCAGGCCCTTTCTCGGGCCGCTCCGCACTTCCGCCGGGTTCGCCCCATAAAACAGCGGCGTGCCCGAGACGAATTCGCCCTTCACAATCGTGAAATTCACAGCCAAATGATGCCCTTCCACGCGCCAGCCCCAGGTCCCTTTGGCGGCCGGCTCGCCAAAGATCGAGACGAAATAAAGATTCGGGTCGCGGCTGAATCGCCGGTTTGCACCTTCCATGTCCTGCAAAACCTGTTCGAGGAGCATGACGTTCGTGGCCTTGGCATAGCCGCTTTGGCTGAGGCCGGATTGCAAAAGCGCATGCGCCTTTTTGCGCTGATCGCCGGTCATCTCCTTGATGGGCAAACCTTTTCGGTCCCTGGGAATGAAGTGCCAATTGAGACGTTCATCCGACTTGAGCGCAAAGCTCGCCGCCGCGCGCTGGTCCTCTTTCAACGAACTTAAAAAGCCCCTGGCAGCCTCCGCCATCTCCGCGGCCGCCTCATCTGCATGAAGACGTGACGTCGCCAGGAAGCCACAGAGGAGGAGCAATCCGATATGGAAAAATGCGCGATTCATCTGCCCAGCATCGAAATTCAAGGCCCGCAAAGCAAACCGAAAATTCAGGGTAAAGCGCCAATTCGCCTGAGTTTGACGAGGGGGGGTGGATGGCGGGTAAAGTGGGCGCATGCAAATTCGGACAGGCATTATCACCATTTCCGATCGCGCTTCGAAAGGGCTTTACGACGACCTGGGAGGGCCGGCGTTGAAAAAGGCCGCCGAAGGTTACGGCTGGGCGGTCGCGGCTGAACAGCTCGTGCCTGATGAGAAAACGGCGATTCAGCGCGCCATTCGCGAACAGGCCGCTCAAGGGTGCCATCTCATTCTGACCACCGGCGGCACGGGCGTGGCCTTGCGGGATGTCACACCGGAAGCCGTCCGTGAAATCGCGATTCGCGAGCTGCCCGGCTTTGGCGAAGTGATGCGGGCGGAATCGATGAAGATTACCAAAAATGCAATCCTTTCCCGGAATCTGGCCGCGGTGGTGAATCGGGCGTTGGTGATCTGTCTGCCGGGCAAACCGAGCGGGGCCGTGGAATGTCTCGAGTTCGTCATGGGCGCGATTCCGCATTGCGTCGAGGTGTTGCAGGAAGCCCCGACCAGTTGTTGAGCACAGGTTCGGAGCGCGCGGACAGGGAAGTCTGCGCTACGACGCGATTGCAAATCGGGGAGCCGGCATTCTAAAGTCGAATGGCTTATGAGAGTATTTTGGATCACAGCGCTTTTGATCTTTACCGCGGCAGGATGCAGGTCGAAGCCGGATGCGAGTGCGCAACAGGCGCAAGCAGCCTTCTTTGCCGGCCAGCAATCGGTCCTCCAGGCACAGCAGCAGGCGGCAAACGTGACCGTGCGCGGGCCGGTGAAAAATCAAGTGATCCCCTGGACGGATACGCTGACCCTGGCGGATGCGATTGTGGCGGCCGACTATTATTGGCCCAGCCAACCGCAGTCGATTTTTATCATCCGCAAAGGGCAGAGCCATAAAGTCCATCCAAGACGCCTCCTCAGCGGGCAGGAGAATCCGCTCCTCGAGCCGGGCGACATAGTTGAAATGCAACGCTGAAGAGCACATTGATCCCAACGGCGCCGCCGCTTCACTCATGAAAACGAGCGTGATCGAAATGAAACACATGAAACACATGAAACACATTCTTCGCGGAGCCGTTGCGCTCCTGAGCATTCACCTTTTACTGGTCCAGGCTTGCTTCGCCGGTCTCGCGGACAAGAGGCTCGACATTTACTGGATCGACGTCGAAGGCGGCGCGGCCACGCTCATGGTGACGCCTGCCGGTGAATCGGTCTTGATCGACTCGGGCAATCCCGGCGTTCGGGACGCGGCCCGCATCCATCGGGTTGCCACGGAGGTGGCCGGGTTGAAACGGATCGATTATCTGGTGACGACGCATTTTCATCTCGACCATTTTGGCGGCGCGGCCGAACTGTCTCAGCGGATGCCCATCGGGATTGTTTACGACAACGGCATCCCGGAAACGAATCCGGATAACAACCCGCGCGACACGCGCTGGCCCCTGCTGAGCAGGCCGTATCGGGAATTTGAAGCGAAACAGCGGCGGGTGATTTCGCCCGGGGAACGGCTGCCTCTGGAACAAGGCCCGGAAAGCCCCGCGCTCCAACTGCGCTGCCTGGCAGCGAAACAGAAATTCGTTTCGCCTCCAGCGAACGCGCCGGGGAATCCGCTTTGCGCCGACCTTCAGGAGAAGCCCAAAGACACCAGCGACAACGCCAACAGCATTGTGCTGCTGCTGGAGTTCGGTCCGTTCCGCTTCTTTGATGGTGGCGATCTGACCTGGAACGCGGAAGGCGAATTGGTTTGCCCCACGAACCGCGTCGGTCGGGTGGACGTTTACCAGGTCAATCATCATGGGCTGGACGTCAGCAATAACCCCATCCTGGTGCACAGCCTGGCGCCCACCGTTTCCGTGATGAACAATGGCGCGCGGAAGGGCACGGGCGGGCAAACCATGGCCGCGTTGAGAAGCGCGCCGTCGATTGAGGCCATGTATCAGGTCCACCGGAACGTCCGCGATGACGTCGAGAACAACACAGCGGATGAACTGATTGCGAATCTCGATGAAAAATGCGCAGGCAACCACATCAAGCTGAGCGTGGCTCCCGACGGCAAATCCTATACTGTGACCATTCCTGCGACCGGCCATCAGCGCACGTTTCAGACGCGCGGAACGCAATGAGAAGGGATGTCGGTCCAGATTCGCTCGGTAAACGCGCAGTTGCGGCCAAATGGCGGCCTTTTTGCGTAAAGGAAATGTTTGCCAAAGCTTGACGCTGTGGCAGTGTTGCGTTGAATTGGACCTATGAATAAACCGAAGATTGTTGCTTATTTGAAACCCTCCTGCGGCTGGAGCCAGGGAGTTCGCGCTGTCTTGCGCAAATACGATTTGCCTTACGAAGACCGGGATATCATTAACGAACCCGCGCAACGGCAGGAAATGATTGAGAAAAGCGGCCAGATGCTCAGCCCTTGCGTCGAGGTCAACGGGCGCATGCTCGCGGACGTGAGCGGCGAGGAAGTGGAAGCCTTTCTCCTGGCGAACAAGCTGGTCGGGCCGAGCGAGCGCGAGGCCGATGCGCCAACCAATCAACCCTGCGCGCACGAGATGCCGCAGGCGGCGCCGATGCATTTCCGGCAATAGCCGGCGTCACCACCTCTCAAACCTTTCAGGCCGCGCTCCGTTTCCAGCGCGGCCCTTTTTCTTTGGTGGGCAGGGCGGGGGGTCGGAGAGATCCGGGCCAGAAGGCAAAAGGGATTCAAGGTCCGGCTTGTCTGGACCAGGACAGTATTCTTCACGGAGCGCTGTCACGGTTCTTCGTTTCACTGAATCTGGATCCGTTTTACTTCATCAAGCGTTAGCTGTCACTCGTCCGATCGTAAAGTCTCGTCATCCGGGGCGACTCGTGCCAGGCGATGCCTGCACATTTTCGATCGTGCCTCCGTTCTTCAGGTAGGCCGTTTTCCCAGTGGCCGGAATGTGTGGGCCGACCGGGACTCAGTGAATTCGCACAATGCACCGCCTGGGCAGGGATTTGTTGCAATTCGCAGGGCGTTACCAACGCCTACGCAGCGTGCAACTGGCTGGTTAATAGGAAGCTCCCGTAAAATGAATCTACTGGCACATTGAAAGCTCGATTTCTTCTAGCGGCGCAAAAATGCCCCAATGGCATTAACTGAACATAATTGGAAATAAAGAATGGAGAGTGCAATGAACACTATTGAGAAATCGGTTGAGGTTGAGGTGCCAATCGCCATCGCCTATAACCAGTGGACCCAATTCGAGGCATTCCCGCAGTTTATGGAAGGCGTGGAGGAGGTCAAACAGCTCGATGACAAGCGCCTGCATTGGAAAGCAGAAGTGGCCGGGAAAGAACTTGAATGGGACGCAGAAATATTCGAGCAGGTGCCCGATCAACGGATTGCATGGCGGACGACTTCTGGAGCGTTCAATTCCGGAATGGTCAGCTTCGTTCCCCTGGCAATGGATAAAACCAGGATTACCCTCAAGCTGAATTACAATCCGCAAGGCGCCGTGGAGAATCTTGGTTCGGCTTTGGGTGTGCTCTCGGCCAGGGTGGCCGGCGATCTTCAACGCTTCAAGGAATTCATCGAGAAGCGCCGGACCCCTACCGGCGCGTGGCGTGGAGAAATCCACGGACGCGAGGTGGCAGAGGGCCACGCCCGCCGGTAGTAAACGCCCGCTGGACCTCAAGCCTTCGACAAGAAGGGCGGTCGCTTTACACCGCGTCCGGTCGCATTATTCTAGCCATCTGTGGCTGAAGTGCGAAAAGGGCGAGTGGTGGTGGGCTTGAGTGGCGGAGTGGATTCGTCTGCCGCGGCCGCCCTTCTTTTGGAACAGGGCTACGAGGTCATTGGCATCACGCTCAAGCTCTGGCCTCAGGATTGTATCTCGAGGGCGGAAGATAAGTGCTGCGGTCCCCAGGCAGTGACCGATGCGCGTGCAGTGTGCCATCGGTTGGGAATCCCGTATTATCTCGTCGATGAGGCGGACCAGTTTCAGAGGGCTGTCATTGACTACTTTGCCGAGGAATACCGCGCCGGTCGAACACCGAACCCGTGCGTGATGTGCAATGAAAAGCTCAAGTTCGGCACCTTGATCAGCCGCGCGCGCCTGCTTGGGGCGGATCAGATCGCCACAGGACATTTCGCGCGCATTGAAATCCGGGAGGACGGCCGCCGGCTTCTCAAGCGCGGGCGCGATCCGAGGAAGGACCAAAGCTATTTTCTTTTTTCACTGCGCCAGGAGCAACTGGCCCGGGCCCTCTTTCCGCTGGGAGATCTCACCAAGACGGACACCCGCCACGTGGCGCATGAGCATCAACTGAAGACGGCGGACAAGGAGGAGAGCATGGAAATCTGTTTCGTGCCGGACCGGGACTACGGAAGATTCCTCGAGCAAGCCAGGCTTGTTCAGAAGCACGCAGGCGACATCGTTGACGTGCAGGGGCGCAAACTCGGCGAGCATAACGGGATCGAGTTTTTCACTATCGGACAACGGAAGGGTTTGGGAATTGCCGTGGGCAAGCCGCTCTATGTTGTGGATCTGGACGCTGTGAATAATCGCGTGGTGGTCGGAGACGAGTCTGCTTTGGACCGGAGCGAATTTCGCATCGAGCGCTGCAACTGGATTCCCTGGGAGGGCACCCCTTCCGAGGATTTCGAAGCGACCGCCAAAATCCGTTACAATCATCCGGGAACAGCAGCCACGGTCACTCCTCTCCCGGATGGCGGCGCCCGGGTGGTCTTGCACATGCCGCAGCGGGCCATCACGCCGGGACAGGCCTGCGTCTTTTACCGGGACGATCTCGTCCTGGGCGGCGGGTGGATTTCTCGGAATTGAGCCGGCACGGGCGAGGGATCGAGATCGCCCAATCAAATGAGGCGGGAGGGGCGTCGCGAAATCAGCAGGGGGAAGTCCCTTTTCATCTTGCTCGCCTCGTTCGCCGGGCACTAAGGTTTTGCATCCATGAAAAGCAAAGCCCGCCGGCCCGGCTGCAAGCGAGTCCTGGGTTCGGCCATCGCGACCCTGCTCCTGCCTTGGATTTGTCTGGCCAGCCACACGGGCCCGTTCGACGGTCAAGTCTTTCGCGGCCGGATCGCCTGGAGCGCGGACGGAAATCATAATGACCCGGATGACTGGGCGGCTTCGCCCTTTGCTCTGGCCATCCTTGCCGAGGGCGGGGTCAAGGATCGCCTCGTCCACTTCGACTACAACTGCATCCTTCCCGAAACCGATCTGGAATGGGAAAGCATCCATAAAACCAGCGTGCTCGGCGCGGCCCAACGCTATCGGTATGACCCGAAGATATTTTTCGATTGCCGCAACGACGTCGATGCCGCCGTCAACCACCTTGCCGAAATGATCGATGCCTCCTCCGCCGAGGACCCGCTTTATTTCATTTTGGCCGGCCCCATGGAGGTCCCTTATCTCGGCATCATCAAATCGGACCCCGCCAAACGTCCATTCGTTTATTGTATCTCCCACAGCCGCTGGAATGACGGGTTCGCCACTCGATACCAATTCAAGCATTCCAAACGCAGCGTCATTCCTCTCGGGATCAAATGGATTCAAATCACTGATCAAAATCAGTTCCTTTCCCACAGCCCCTACGGCCGTCCTGCCCGCCCCGAGGAATGGCGCCCCTGGCATTGGCTTCGCGACGCCGCCGATCCCAAACTCAGCTTCCTCTGGGAACGCATGCGCGTCTCCACCCGCCCTGATTGTTCAGATGCCGGTATGGCCTATTTCCTTCTCAGCGGTGATGACCAAACCGAAATGGCCAAGCTCAGGCGCCTCCTCGAGAACAATGAATCCCTCGCCCCTCCCTCCCCGCGCCAACGTGTACGGATCGAAGCGGAGAACTTTCAAGTCCTCACCGGATACGAGCTCGATCATCGCAACGACCGCCAGGTCTCCCACCGGATCAGCGTCAGGCTGGCGCATCCCGAGGGCGAAATCCGCACCTCCTTCCACGAACTCTACGTCCGCCCGAGTGCCCATTACGACGTGGCCATCCGCTATTTCGACCAGCCTGGCGGTCGGTCCCGTCTTCTCTTCCTCGTCAATGGAGAACGTCGAGGCGATCCCTGGACTGCAAACGACGGCCAGTGGGCGACCCATCTCATCCCGGATGTTCTCCTCCGTCAAGGCGACCAAATCGGCGTCAAAGTCCAGGCCGATGGAACCGAAGAGGGCCGGATCGATTATGTCGAACTGGTCTATAACGAAACCGGTTCGAACCGCGAGGCACAGCCTGCCGGTTCAACAACACCCGCTCTTTACATCAAACCTCCCGCCCGAATTCCTTAACCTGTCTCGATCCTACCATGAAACATCTCTTGCTCTTGCTGACCGTCGCGCCGCTTATTCTCATTCCACCCAAGGCCTCTGCCCGGGAGATTGCCGGCTTCACGCTCATCGATGCGGCCAGCGATACCGATCTCCGCCCGCTGCGGGACCGGGAGACGATCGACCTGGCCAAGGACGGCCCCGAACTCAATATCCGCGCCGACGTACGCGGTAACGTCGGCAGTGTCGTCTTTCGTTTGAATGGAACGGACTATGGGCGCACGGAAAGTGTGGCCCCATTCGCCTTGCATGGGGATAATGTGGGGGACTACGGCCCTTGGACTCCTGGACTGGGAGAATACCAATTGACAGCGGTCCCCTATTCCGAGGCTGGCGGGCGAGGAGAGGCCGGACCTGCCCGCACCGTTCACTTCACAGTGGGGGGCGTGCCGGATGCCAAACGCCGGAGGACCGCCTCGAAGTTCCCTGATATTTCCTCCGAGGACGAATTAACTTCGGTGCCGGCCCCGGTCGGAGGGTCTGGGGTTCTGACCGGCCCAATGCGACAGTGGCACAGGATTAGCCTGACCTTTGATGGGCCCTCGGCGAGCGAAACCGGAAAGCCGAACCCTTATTTGCATTACCGGCTCAACGTGACCTTCACCGGCGGCTCCCAAACTTTTACGGTCCCGGGCTGCTACGCCGGGGACGGCCAAGGGGGCCCGACCGGGAACAAGTGGCGGGTGCATTTCAGTCCGCCGGAGACGGGAAGCTGGACCTACCGCGCCTCCTTCCGGGCCGGGTTCGAAGTGAATGTGAGCCTGGAGCCCCAGGCTGGAAAACCGACCGCCTGCGATGGAGCCGAGGGCGGTTTTCGCGTTCTGCCTTCCGAGACAACCGGGGCCGATTTCCGAAGCGCCGGGAAGGGATTGCTCAAGAACCGCGGGCACCATTACCTGACTTTTGACAGCGGCCAGCCCTGGGTAAAAAGCGGTCCGGATATTCCGGAGAATTTCCTCGGTTACGACGGATTCATCAACACTCCCAAAGCCGGTCACCGTTACGCCAATCATGCCAGGGACTGGCGGGCGGGCGATCCCGATTGGGGCACCGAGCAGGGCAAGCGAATCATCGGCGCGCTCAACTACATCGCCGGGCCGGGCGCCAATTGCATCTATTTTTTGCCCATGAACATCGGGGGTGACGGCCGGGACACCTTTCCCACCGTCGGCGAACAGGAGAAGACGCGCTATCACAACGCCAAGCTGGACCAGTGGGAGATGGTCTTCGCGCACGCCCAATCCCTGGGAATATTTCTCCATTTCCAGCTCGCCGAGACCGAGCAAGGGAACGAAAACTATCACGACGGTGGCGAACTGGGCGTTGAACGAAAACTTTACTACCGCGAACTGATCGCCCGCTTCGGCCATCACAACGGGCTGGAGTGGGACCTCGGAGAGGAGAACGATTACGGCACGGCCAAACGCATTGCCTTCGCCGCCTTCCTCAAAGCCGTCGATCCTTACGACCATCCTGTCACCACCCACACCCATGGCGGCAAATACGAGGAAACCTACGGTCCGCTGCTGGGAAACGGCGACTTTGACATGACGGCCTTTCAGGGAGGGGAATCCTCGCGAGTCCTGGCCGACATCGTGATCAAATGGCGGGAGCGTTCCGCCCAGGCGGGCGTGCCGTGGGCGATTTGCCTCGATGAACCTCAGAAAATCGAGAACGATCCTGCAGATGAAAGGGACGGCTACGCTTATGGCCGGCGGAGCAAAATGTGGCCGCTCTATCTCTCCGGCGGCGCGGGCTTTGAATGGTATGTCCAGCAGGATGGAGGCGGACACGGCTTCGATCACCGCATCGATGATTTTCGAGACATGGCCCTGGCCCTCCAATGGTCGGGCTATGCTTTGGAGTTTCTAAAGGACCTTCCCCTGCTGGAAATGGCGCCGGCCCAGCGGCTCCTCGGGCCCCTGCCGCGCGGCAACGCCTATCTGCTCTCCCAACCCGGGCGCGTCTATGCAATTTATGCGGATTCTGCCAGCGAGAAGATCGAGCTCGACCTGAGCGGCGTCGCCGGCGAATTCCAGGTGCGCTGGTTCGATCCGCGC
>CAZCUL010000284.1:0-3015 GCA_964501475.1 uncultured Verrucomicrobiota bacterium
TCCCGAAACGCCAGCAGGCAGCTTGAGCATTTCAGCCACTTCATCGCATCCGACCCTGCTGGGCAACATCGTCCTGGCTGGCTCAGGTTCGGATCGCACGGCGACGATCACCCCGGCCGCGAATCAAACGGGCGCCACGGTGGTGACGATTACGGTGAGCGACGGGGCCATGAGTGTGAATCGCAGCTTCCAGGTGACCGTGTCCGAAAGCAGCAATCCGCCGGATCTATCCCCGCTCGCGGACCAGTCGACGTCTGAAGATTCCACCATCACGGTTTTGTTCGTGGTGACTGACAACGACACACCGGCAGAGCAGCTTACAGTCACCGCCAGTTCCGACAACGCCACTCTGCTCCCCCCGTCCGCCTTGACCATCAGCGGCAGCGGTTCCAACCGCGTTCTCACGCTGACGCCCGCCCGGGACCAGTTTGGGATGGCCGGCGTCACGGTTCAGGTTGGTGACGGCGGGGCGACGGCCAGCCGGCGGTTTACGCTGAATGTCATCTCGGTGCCGGATTGGCCCGTGGTTTCGCTGATCAATGACCGCACCACCCCCAAGGATGTCTCCCTCGAAGTGCCATTTGCCATCTCTGATCCGGATACGACGATCGAATCGCTGAGCGTATCCGTCTCCTCCGGGAACAGCGTGCTGGTTCCATCCGGGAACCTGAGCGTGAACGGGACCGGGTCGGATCGAATACTGTCCATCACCCCGGCGGCCGGTGAGAATGGTGAGGCGGCGATTACGGTGTCGGTGAGCGACGGCGAGCGCACGGCGGCCAGCACCTTCCAATTCCGGGTGGAAGCGAACGCGGAGCCGGACGACGTGACCGCTCCGTTGGTTGCGATTACCGAGCCGGCCGGTGGGGTCCGTTTGACGAACAGCAACGTCCTGTTGCGCGGGACCGCGAGCGACGATCGCGTGGTGGCGCGGGTGGTGGTTCGAGTGAACGAGGGCACTCCCCGGATCGCTTCCGGAACCCTCGACTGGCTGGCGCCAGTGACACTTCAACAAGGGGCCAACACCATTTCGGTGACGGCGGTGGACGAAGCCGGCCATGAATCCGAACCGGTGATGCAGACGCTGTTCTGCATGTTGAACAGCCGGCTGACCGTTCGCGTCGTCGGAGAGGGGAGAGTGATTCCGGATCTGAACGGCAAATCGATCAGCCTCGGGCAGGTCTTTAGTCTGACGGCGGCCTCGGTGTCGGGGTATTTGTTCACGGGATGGACGGGCGGAACCGACTCGACGTCCTCGAAGATCACAATGGTGATGCGGAACGAGTTGGTCCTCGAGGCGAATTTCATCCCGAATCCTTTTCGTGCGATCAAAGGCAGTTACCACGGACTTTTCCACGAGAGCAGCCTGGTCAGGCACGAGAGTTCCGGGGCTTTCCAACTGGCGCTCTCTGAAAAAGGCACTTACTCGGGTTATCTCTGGGCGGGGGGACAGCGATACTCGATGAGCGGAAGTTTTGATGCGCGGACAGGAACGGCGCGCACCGTGATTCCGCGGAGCGGCCAGGCCCCTCTGACGGTGAACCTTCAGCTCGATCTGACTGAGGGCACGGACCAGGTCGCGGGCACGGTCAGTGACGGGCTTTGGACCGCCGATTTGCTGGGGGACAGGTCCACTTTCCAGGCCAAAACCAATCCGTCTCCCTATGCAGGTAAATACACGCTCGCCCTTCCGCCCTCCACTCCCGAGGCGGGGCCGGTCGGGAACGGATTCGGGGTGGTGGTGGTCGATCTCGCGGGGAACGTGCGTTTCACTGGCACGCTGGCGGACGGCACCCGCATCACGCACCGGACCGCCGTATCGCGAGAAGGTCATTGGCCGTTCTACGTGGCGTTGGCGGGCGGGAAGGGATCGATCGTCAGCTGGATCACCTTCACCACTGGAGCCAGCGAAGCCTGACCGGACGTTTGAGTTGGATTCGTCCGGAGGACGGGCAACTGCAAGCGGCCGCTTTGTCGACGGTGGTGGCTGCGGAATCGACGGTCACTGGTTCGCGTTTTGAACGCCCGGCCAGACGAGGTGATCGGGTTTTGAATCTGACCAACGGGGTCGTGATACTGCGGGGCGGGCAACTCGAAGCGCCGCGGGAGTATTCGGTCGTCCTGAACGCCAATCATCGAATCACCAATCTGAGCGCGGACCGGTTGAGCCTTTCCGTGGCCGTGAAAACGGGGATGTTCACCGGAAGTTTCGTCCATCCAGACACGGGCCGTTCGATTCGGTTTCAGGGGGTATTGTTGCAGCAGCAGAATTTTGGGACAGGGTTCTTTCTTGATGACGGCGTGAGCGGCGAAGTTTACTTCGGAGAGCGGTAACAAGGTGGGGCGGCGGAAAGAGGTAAAAGCTAAAGGGCCATCCGCATGCCAAAACTTCGCTATTCCCAATTCGGCTTGCCGGTGATAAACTAGTCATTAGCTGGTCATTTTACACCACAGGCTTTTCATGAATACCGTTTCCGCCCTCGAAGCAAAAACCCGCTTGGGCGAACTTCTGGACCGCGTCGCCCGCGGCGAAGAGATTATTATCACCCGGCATGACAAACCAGTGGCGCGCATCGTGCCCGAAGGCGGCCCAAACCTCGGCGAAATCCGCATGGGGGTTGCGGCGCTTCGTGAAGTTCAAGAGGCAATCGGACAACGCACCAAGGGAAAAACCTCTCTTTCGGATGCAGAAGTCAGGGACGCCATCGATGAGGGCCGTTTGTGAGCGAGGGTTTCGTTGCCGATGCCTCCGTGGCGATTGGCTGGGTGCATCCTGGCCTACTTTGAATTGGCGCAAAGGCGCAAGCTTCCGCTTGCCTGCAAAGACGGCGCGTTGCTTGAAGCGGCCAAGCGCGCTCGCCTCAAGATCAGGTGAAATTGGTTCAAAAAGGCCGTTCGCCAGTTAGGGCAGTCATTCAGGCGCCCACAGAGGATCAGAGGAGGTCAGTGGATCTTTGGATTGACGGTCGTCCTTGGAAAGCCCTAGGTTGAGCACGTTGAAATCCAAGGAGGATT
>CAZCUL010000285.1:0-11780 GCA_964501475.1 uncultured Verrucomicrobiota bacterium
CCAAGGCGACCCATCAGAGGCTCACCGAGAAGACGGTCTTCACCGAGTTCCGGCAGTTCATCGGGACGCCCGAGTACATGAGTCCGGAGCAGGCGGAGATGAGCGGGCTGGACATGGACACGCGGAGCGACATTTACAGCCTGGGCGTGCTGCTCTACGAACTGCTGACCGGCAAGACGCCATTCGACGCAAAGACGCTGTTGAAGGCTGGATTGGACGAAATGCGGCGAATCATCCGAGAGCAGGAACCGATCAAACCTTCCACGCGCTTGAGCACGCTCGCCCATGCCGATCTGACCGAAGTGGCGCGGCATCGGCAAGCCGAGCCACCGAAGTTGATTCACGTCGTTCGCGGTGACCTGGACTGGATTGTGATGAAGTCGCTGGAGAAAGACCGCTCGCGCCGCTACGAGACGGCCAGCGCTCTGGCGATGGACATCCAGCGCCACTTGAACAACGAGCCGGCGATGGCGTGTCCGCCCTCAGCCGCATACCGCTTTCGCAAGTTCGCCCGCCGGAACCGCGTTGCGCTGACCACGGCAGTACTGGTTTCCGGAGCATTGCTGCTGGGTTCGGTGGTGAGCACTTGGCAAGCGGTGCGCGCGACGCGCGCGGAACACCAAACGCAGCAGGCAGAGCAGCAGCGACTCAGTGATCGGCGCCAGAACGCTCTGGAAAAGGCGATGCTGGCAGCCAGGACCGGCGACTTGGCTGCTTCGGAAAGCTCCATTCGCGAAGCCGAACTGGCGGGCGCATCGCCGGGCGAGGTGCGAATGCTCCGCGGGCAGGTTGCCCTTCATCGCGGCGACTTCTCCGAAGCCAGCCGCGAGTTGGAACACGCCGCGAAGCTCTTGCCGCAAAGCGTGGCTGCGCGATCCCTCCTCGCAATGGCCTGGTGCCGAATGGGGAATTGGCAGAAGGCGGAACCCGTCATCCTCTCGCTGAAACGTCTGTCTCCCAAAACGCCGGAAGACCATCTGTTTCGAGGCCAGTTGGAGTCGTTCTGGGATCCGGCACGCGGGCTGGAAATGCTGAATGAAGCAGTCCGTCAGCATCCGACGGCGGTGTCACGTTTGATTCGCGCGCAGATGCGTCTGAACCTTGCGCAGGTCAACGCCGATGTGGCCGAGGCCGAAGGCGCCATGGCCGACGCGTCTGTGGCCAGGGAAATGATTCCGGGCAGCCCGGTGGCTCTGTCCACCAGCCTCCTCGCCCATCTGGTGGCCGCTGCCGCTTACGAAGAAAGCGGGCGCGTCCAAAAACGTGAAGCGGCGTTGGGGCAGGCCGCCGCCGATGCAAAAGCGCTCGAACCGTTCCGTGGCAATCATGAGGCTGTCCTTGCTCGAATCTGGTACTTCAAATTTGTGGGAGACCACGCCACAACGCTGGAAGAACTGCGACGGGCCGCAGCGGAACTGGGGAGCTTCAACGTGGATCTTGCCTTCGCCATGGCCCTGTATCAGCACGGTGAATTTGAGGAAGCTCTCCGCGCCCTGGATCGCGATCCAACACTGGACAATTCGGCTGAAGACATTTTTCGCGGCTACGTTCTGGCGGAGCTTCCCGATGGCCCGGCGCGCGCCTACGAGGAGTTCCAGCAGTCGTGGAACCGCAGCCACTCACCGATCGTTTCTCTTTCCTATCAAACCGTTCTCCTCTGGTTGGGCCGCAAAGCGGAGGCCGTGGCCGCCAGCCGGACGCTCCGTGAACAAGCGGGCTCTTTGTCCACCTGGCGGGGTGGCTGGTACAACCTGTTGCTGGAGTATTATTGCGACCAACTGTCCGCCGAGGACGTGCTGAAAGCGGCCGGATCGTCGCGGTGGAATCAATGTGAAGCCCATTACGCCATCGCTTTGACCAGCCTCGCCGAAGGGAATCGCCCTGGTGCTCGCAAGCATTTTCAACACGCGCTTGCCACCCGCGTCTTCAACTTCTTCGATTACGAATTAAGCCAGTTGTTCCTGGCCCGGATGGAGAGAGACCCCGCCTGGCCATCTTGGATTCCGCACAAGCCGTGACGACAAGCCTCCAGCGATGAACCGCGTGAAAACTCTCCCGGCCTATTCTCTGTTGGGCCGCTTTTACGACCAGTTGACCCGTGGAGCGCCGGCGATGAATCGCCATGCCCGGAAGAGAATCCTGGGCCGGCTCCTGCCGAGTTTGCGAAAGGTCTGTGACCTCGGCTGCGGCTCGGGCACAACCGCTATTGAGTTGGCGCGCGCCGGCCACACGGTGTATGCGATGGATGCCTCGTCCAGCCAGTGCCGTCAGGCGCGAGAGAAATCAGTCGTGCCGGGGTAGCTGTTCGGGTGCTTTGCGCTGACATGCAGCGCATGCGGCTGCCCGAACCGGTGGATCTGGTGTTGTGTGAGTTCAATCCCTTGAATCATCTGGGGCGCAAGAGCCGATTGCAGATCGCGTTTCAGAGAGTGGCGCAGGCGTTGCGACCCGGCGGCTGGTTTTACTTCGACGTCAACATGCGGCCCACGTATGCCATGCTGTACCAGATGACGCGCTGGGAAGAGCACGATGGATTTTGTCTCCTCAGCCGGGGCCTGTTCGACGCTCGCCGCGAAATCGGACGGCTGCAACTGGATTGGTTTGTGGCTGAACGAGGCGGTTGGCGGCGTTATCGAGAGCGAATTACGGACACTTGGTGGAGCGACGCGGAGGTGCGTTCAGCTCTGCGTGGCGCGGGCTTCGGCCACATTCGCGCCTGGGACGGCGCTCGCGTCCGCCCGCCGAAGATGAAGCCGTGCCGTGGCTACGACCGCTATTACCTGGCGCAAAGGCTCTCGTGACATCGCGAAAGGGCGAACGCATCCCCAAACGCCGCACCACGCAACCTCAGTAGGCTGCTTCGTGAAGCCGAATCACTGGCTGCGAGTGTCTGGCTGTCCACTCTCGCTTCAAATCCCGCTCAACTTCCATTGCTCATTCACTGTTTCTCCCTCGACACACAAATCTTGCTCTCGTATGGCCGCTTTTCGCCGGCGAATCCGCATTGATTAGTGAAGCCCGGTTCAACCACATGGCTGCGGTATGACCGAGCAGAAACCAGGCAAGCCATCACAATTCCTTTTATGAAAAGACCGCTTCTTCTTTGGCCAACCGTGCTGGTCTGCGGCGCGTTTATCATTCTGGCGCAATCGCCGCCCAAACTGCTCATTGATGTCAGCACGAACTCTCAGGTGCGCCTTTCGTGGACCAACGCCGCGACCGGCTTCGTGGTGGAAGAATTGGACCATTTGCCCGAGGCTGCGCCGTGGTCGCCCGTGTTGCAGGCTCCGCGGCTTGCCAACCAGCAGTTCTCGGTCGTTCTCAGCAATAACACGGGCGCCCGCTTCTTTCGCCTGACGACCCGGCCCGGTGGCCTGCTGCCCGACCCGTCCTTCATTGCGTCGCCGGTGCCAACGGGCGTGGCGACGCTCCTCGGGGAGGCGACTACGTTTTTGTACACCGGGCCAAACCCGATCCAAACCGGCGTGACCAACGGCACCATCGACGCGAAACGCGCCGCGATCCTGCGCAGCAAAATCAAGAAGCGCGACAGCGCTCCGCTTTCTGGTGTGACCATCTCGATTCTCAACCATCCCGAGTTCGGTCAGACCTTCAGCCGCGCCGACGGGATGTTCGACCTGGCTGTCAATGGCGGCGGGCCGCTCACGGTAAGCTATGAGAAGACCGGCTATTGCCCAGTGCAGCGCCAAATCAACGTGCGGTGGCAGGATTACGTGATCGTGCCAGACGTGGTGATGATCGAGCTGGACCCGGTCGTTACAACGGTCGCGCTTGGCACAAACTCACCGATGCAACTGCATCAGGGCAGCATGCAAAGCGATAGCGATGGCGCGCGGCGTGCCATGCTGCTGTTTCCCGCTGGCACTTGCGGCAGCCTCGTGCTGGCAAATGGCGCCACGCAAAGTTGCAGTTCCATAAGCGTCCGCGCCACCGAATTCACGGTTGGCGTCAACGGCCCTGCCGCCATGCCGGCCGTGTTACCGCCCAACAGCGGCTACACTTACTGCGTGGAGTTGAGCGCGGACGAAGCGATTGCCCAGGGCGCCTCGTCGATTCAGTTCGATCGGCCAGTGTTTACCTATGTGGAAAACTTTCTGAGTTTCCCTGTCGGCACCGCTGTCCCAGCGGGCTTTTACGACCGTCAACGAGCGGTGTGGGTGGCTTCCCAAAATGGCCGGGTCATCAACATCCTCAGCGTCACGGGCGGCGCGGCCGATGTGGACACTGTGGGGAGCGGGTCGTTACCGCCGCTGGCGCTGTCCATGGCCGAGCGGCAGCAACTGGCCACGCTTTATACCGCAGGACAAACGCTCTGGCGCGTGCCGGTCACCCACTTTACACCATGGGACTGCAACTGGCCGTTTGTTCCGCCGCCAGATGCGGGCGAGCCCAACCAGCCCCCCGCGAAGAATGGCGATCGGGACAAAAATTGCGAGGAAGCAGCCAATTCGGTCATTGAGATTCAGAGCCAGATTCTCCGTGAGTCGGTGCCGATTGTGGGGACGCCGTTCGATCTGAACTACTGCAGCCTGCGCGTGCCCGGTCGAACCGTCGAAAACACGCTCCGGATTTGGCTCAGCGGCGGCACCGTACCGGCGAGTCTGAAGCGAATCGATCTGACACTGCAAGTCGCCGGGCGAACATTCCAGCAGAGCTTTGCCCCGGCGCCAAACCAGCAGACAGTATTTACCTGGGACGGCCTGGACGCCTACGGTCGCCCACTCCAGGGATCTCAGCCGCTCACGGGGAGCATCGGCTACGTTTACGATGGCATCTATGCAACACCGGCCCAGATCGAGGCGGCCTTCGCCAGCTTCGGTGCGGCGCCGCTCGCCAACAGCGCCCGCGGCGAGTTCACGCTGTTTCAACTTATCGAAACCACAATCGGGACACTCGGCGCACGGCCGGTCGGGCTCGGCGGCTGGACGTTGAGCCCGCACCATGCCTATGACCCGGTGGGGCGCGTGCTACATCTTGGGGACGGCAAGCGCCGGAGCGCGAGTTCTGTCAATACGATCGCGACAGTGGCGGGAACCGGCACGTCCGGTTTCAGCGGTGATGGCCTCCCGGCTACGCAGGCGCGTTTGTTCCTTCCGGCGTCTGTCGCTGTTGGGTCTGACGGTAGCCTCTATATCGCAAGTCTAAACCGTGTTCGGCGCGTCGGCCCCGATGGGATCATCACGACGGTAGCGGGAACCGGCACGGCCGGTTTCAATGGCGACGGCATCCCGGCGACGCGGGCAAACTTAAACAATCCAAAGGGTGTCGCTGTCGACCCTGACGGTAGCCTCTACATCGCGGATGCCGGTAATCACCGTATTCGACGTGTTGGCACCAATGGCATCATCGTGACCGTGGCGGGAACCGGCACGCTGGGTTTCAACGGCGACGGCATCCTGGCCACGCAAGCGCGTTTGTCTTATCCAGAAGGTGTCGCTGTCAGCCTTGACGGCAGCCTCTACATCGCGGACAAGTCTAATCACCGTATTCGACGTGTTGGCCCCGATGGCATCATCACGACCGTGACGGGAACCGGCACGCTCGGTTTCAACGGCGACGGCATCTTGGCCACGCAAGCGCGTCTGTACTCTCCGCAGGGTGTCGCCGTCAGCCCTGACGGTAGCCTCTATCTTGCGGATCGAGGTAATCACCGTATTCGCCGGGTTGGCCCCGGTGGCATCATCACGACCGTGGCGGGAACCGGCGCATGGGGTTACAACGGCGACGGCCTCCCGGCCACGCAGGCGCATTTGAACCTTCCCATTGGTGTTGTTGTCGGCTCTGATGGCAGCCTCTACATCACGGATTTTAATAATCTCCGTATTCGCCGGGTCGCCCCCGATGGGATCATCACGACCGCGGCAGGAACCGGTGTGTCCGGTTACAACGGCGACCGCCTGCCGGCCGGGCAGGCAAATTTAAGAAATGCTGAAGGTGTCGCTGTCAGCCCTGATGGTAGCCTCTACATCGCGGATGCCGGTAATCACCGTATTCGCCGCGTCCGCTCGCCACTACCCAGCTTCTTGGCCGCGGACTTTGAAGTCGCCTCGGAGGACGGCAGCTTGCTCTACCACTTCAATGCGGATGGCCGGCACCTGCGTACGCTCGATACGCTCACGGGTGCGGTCCTTCACGAGTTTACCTACGATTCGGCCGGCCGGCTTGCCAGCGTGATCGAGAAGACCGGCGGCACCGACAACGTGACCACCATCGATCACGACGGCAACGGCACCACGACCATCATCGGCCCGTATGGCCAGCGCACCAGTCTCGCGTTGAATGCCGATGGCTATCTGGCTTCGGTGACTAACCCGGCAGGCGAACAACAGCGCTTTACCTATCAGGATGATGAAGGCGGATTGCTCGCCACCTTCACCGACCCGCGCAATTTCACCTCGCGCTTCACCTACGACAACCTGGGCCGGCTCGTCCGGGATGGAAATGCCGGCGGCGGCTATCTGGCCTTGGCGCGCACCGATAGCACAAACGGGTTCGAGGTGACGATGCAGTCCGCCTTGAACCGCACAACCCGCTATTCCATCGAGAACCTGCCCAATGGCGCCGAGCGGCGAGTGAACACTTTTCCCGACCACACTCAGGCCGAAGAGACCATCGCTACGGACGGGACGCGCCGCACCGTCTTCCCGGACGGCACCACCAGGGTGCAATCGCAGGCGCCGGACCCACGTTTCGGCATTTTGGCACCATTGTCATTCGGCACCACCACGTTGCCCAGCGGCTTAACGTCCACCAACTTCATTGAGCGCACGGTGCAACTCGCCGATCCGAACGATCTGCTGAGTCTGACCAACCTCGCTGGTCGAACCACGATCAATGGGCGCACTTACACGAACAATTATGACGGGCAGATGCGCACGCTCACCAGCACCTTGCCCGGCGGCCTCCGTTTCTGGTTCAGGCTTGATGCGCAAGGGCGGCCACTGGCGAGCCAGGTTGCCGACCTCTTCGCCCGCAGCAACACCTTCGATGCGCGGGGACATCTCATCCATACCACGCGAGGAACCGGCGCCCTGACCCGTGCGTTCAGCGTGGCCTACGACGCAAGGGGATACCGGAGCGCTGTCACGAATGCGATTGGCCGTGTTCTGCAGCTCGAACGTGATGACGCCGGCCGCGTGACACGCCAGACGTTGCCCGGCGGCCGGGTCGTCGAATTGTCCTACGACGCGAATGGTAACGTGACCTCAGTGACTCCGCCTGCCACGCCTGCGCATCTGTTCGCCTACAACTCGTTTAATTCGATCGAGAGCTACACTACACCCGCTCTGGATGGCATGACCCATCAAACGCGTTACGCCTACAACCTCGATCGGCAACTGACGCGCATCACCCGGCCAGATGGAGGCGCGATCGAGTTTGCCTATGAAGATGGCAGCGGCTGCAATTGTGGACGACTGCGTTCCCTGACCACGCCCCGCGGCAGGTCGGATTACATCTATCATCCCATATCTGGCCAGCTCGCAGGCATCAATGCCCCCGGCGAACTCAGCCTAAGCTATGAATACGACGGCCGTCTCTTAACCAACGTGACTTGGAGTGGCGCGGTGGCGGGCAGCGTCGGCCAGACCTACAACAGCAACTACCGGCTTGTTTCCCAAAGCATCAACGGCAGTAATACCATCAGCTATCAGCGCGATAACAACAGGCTGCTGATGCAGGTCGGTCAGCTCACCATCACGCGCAATCCGACCAACGGTATCGTCGGCGGCACCACCTTGGATAACATCACGGACACGCGCACAATCAACGGTTTCGCCGAGTTGGAAAACTACACAGCGTTCTACAGCGGCACTCCTATTTACTCGGCTGATTATGTTCGTGACAACCTTGGCCGAATCATCGAAAGAACCGAAACCATCGGCGGCGTCTCCGATATGTATGCCTACGCTTACGACCTCTCTGGTCGTCTTCGGGAAGTGCAGAAGAATGGCATCGTGACCGCGACCTATACCTACGACGACAACGGCAACCGATTGAGCCTGAGCCGCGATTCTAAATTGATCACCGGCGCTTACGATGCTCAGGATCGTCTCACCCAAATGTCTGACCCGGATCCAGCCTTGTCGATTTCCTACACCTACACACCTAACGGCGAGCTACTGTCCAAGACTGCCAACGGCCAGACGACCAGCTATGATTACGACGCCATCGGCAATCTCCTGGCCGTTACGCTTCCTGACGCGACTCTCATTGAATACCTGGTGGACGGTCGCAACCGTCGTGTCGGCAGGAAAGTAAACGACGTCTTGCTCCAAGGCTTCCTTTACCGCGGCCGGCTTAGCCCCGTTGCTGAGCTTGACTCGAACAATAATGTGGTCAGTCGTTTCGTTTATGGTGGGAGGCGAGCCGTGCCGCAATACTTCGTTCGAAATGGCCAGACCTATCGCATCGTGACCGACTACCTGGGGAGCGTCAGGCTTGTCGTCGAGACAACGACCGGGCTCATCGCGCAGCGGCTTGACTATGACGAATTCGGAAACGTGACGCTGGATACTAATCCCGGCTTCCAGCCCTTTGGGTTCGCCGGGGGGCTCTACGATCAACAGACTGGGCTGACCCGGTTCGGGGCGAGAGACTATGACGCCGCCGTGGGACGGTGGACAACCAAGGACCCGATTCGCTTTCGCGGCGGGCTCAACTTCTATGCCTACGTCGCCAATAATCCGCTCAACCGCATTGACCCGCGCGGGCTGGGCCCCCCGCGCCGCCCTTGGGGAATCAACCCTATTACAGACGACATGTGCAACAAGCCTCTCCCCTTGCCCGAAGTGGAAGATGTTGAAGAACCCACCGAGCCCAACTTCTCGCCTGATGAGGAAAAAACATCACCGGGCGATCCCGCGGAGGATCCGTCTAGAACTCAACCGCAGCGCCATCCTGGACCCATTCCTGAAGGGTTCGGGGAAGAAGGAGATCCCATCAATCCTGATCCGTTTGAAGAACCCACTGAGCTTGACCCAGAGACCAAGAAGGATTTGGAAGACGCACTTGATCTGGCCTTCCAGGCAGCAGGGCTGCTGCTGAGCGGAGGTGTGGGGGCCTTCGTCACAGTTTTTTTCTTTCCCGTGCCGGCCTTCTAATTTGCGATAGCAAAGGTCCAGAACCCCGGCCCTCCGATGCCAAGTTGTACGTGCTCTCGGAGCGAGTGGGGGCTCATCATCCTGGACTTGTTTCAGACGCTGCGCTTAAAGCCAATGCAGCCGCAAGTGCCTGGCTCCTTCCGTTTCCTGGCTGCACGCCCGCCCTGCACATCCGGTCGGATTGAACGCAGCAGCAATCTTCAGAGCTGGGAAACTGGTGCCTGTCAGGCATCACTGGGCGTGACTGGTCCCGCCACCGGGTCCCGGTTCTACCCGCCGCTTCAAATCTCCAGTAGTTTTTCGAACTTGGTCAGGTTCTTCGTCCCGTTCTTCGTCACCAAAACCACATCTTCCAGGCGCACACCACCGACATCGCTGTAGTAAAGCCCGGGCTCGACTGTAACCACGTGGCGGGTGCGAATGGTTTCGATCGAGCTGGGGCCCATCCGGGGCGCTTCGTGAATCTCCAGACCAAGGCCATGACCGGTTCCATGGAAAAAACCCTGCATCCGGCCGTTTTTCCGCCCGGTCTTGTAGCCTTCCTGAGCAAAGAACTCCTGGACTTTCTCATGCACGGCGCGGCCGTGGGATTTATGGCGGAGATTCTCAAAAGCGATCTGCTGTCCGCGCTCGACTGTGTGGTAAAGCTTGCGCACAGCTTCGCTGGCCCGTCCTTTAACCACAGTGCGCGTAATATCGCCAAAATAGCCCGTCTTTTGCGAACGGGGGAAAACGTCGATGATGATCGGCTCGTTGGCCTTTAGAACGCCGTAGCCTTGCTCGTGCGGATCGCACGCCTGTTTGCCACCGGCTACAATGGTGTGGTTGGCCACGCCCCCCGCCTGGACAATGGCAGTGCCGATGATACCGCGCAGCTTCTCCGAAGTTAATGGCACGTTATGGAAGATGATCTTTTTGTTCTTGCTCACCTTCGAATTCTTCAATGCCTGAATCCCCTCGGCCAACCCGACTTCCGCCATCATCAAGGCCGCGCTGATCTTCTTGACCTCTTCGGCCGTCTTGAACTCCCGATCTGGAAAAAAGGCGCCGGCCTTCACCCGCACCCCGATCTTCAGTTTCTTGAGATCGCGCGCCAGCCCGAGGCCGAAATTGTAGGGAACCAACACCGTGCGGCCGCGCTTGCCCTTCAAGAGGTGGCGGATGACGTGGGCCGCACTGGGTCGGCGGACACCTCCCTCGCGAATCTTCTTCTGGCATTGGCTGAGCGAAACCACCCGGCAGTGCCGCGCCTGTTGCCGGGCGCGGTCAATCTCCAAATCGCTCATCACCAGGGTCGGCTTGCTGCCGCCCCGCAGGTAGATGAAGGGATCCGGGACAAACAGCTTTGCCGCATACAGCATGTTCGCGTCGTGTTCGCTGTCGGCAACGATTAACAAGTTTTCGCCCCTCATGGGATGGTCTCTCTTTCGTCGCTCCGCAATTAATTCTCAGACTCCAAAGAGCCGGTCGCCCGCATCGCCCAGGCCCGGCAAAATGAAACCTTTCTCGTTCAGGCGCCGGTCAACAGCGGCGGTAAAAATCGGCACGTCCGGATAACGTTCCCGCACGCGGTCAATCCCTTCCGGGGCTGCGATCACATTTACCAACCGGATGCGCCGCGCGCCGCGTTCGGCCAATAAATCCAGGGCCGCCACCGCGCTGCCGCCGGTGGCCAGCATCGGATCGATCAAAATGATCTCAAACGCGCTCAGGCGCCCGGGAAGGCTCTTGTGATAGACCGTCGCCTTCAGACTTTCCTCATGCCGCTTCAGCCCAATGAACCCGACATGGGCATGAGGAATCAGTTGCAGAATCGACGGCAGCATTCCCAGACCCGCCCGCAGGATCGGCACTAAAATGACTTCCCGCAAAAGTTGCGCGCCCCGCGTGCGCATCAACGGAGTCATCACACTCACCCGCCTGGTCTCAAACGAGCGTGTCGCCTCATAGACCATCAAGGCCGCCACTTCCGCCAAGCCCCTTCGGAATTCCTCGGGGCCGGTCTCTTTGTCCCGCAGCCGAACCACATTATGCTGAACCAACGGATGCGCGATGACCGTAACCAGGTTCACATCAGCGCACAAAGGTAGGCGACAAAAAATACAAGTGGCCCGCCTGCAACTTTGGGGTTTCCAAACCCCAATCGATCTTCACCGTCGTGCCTTCGCTCTTTCCGAACAGCCGGAACAAGCTCATCAAATCGAAGACTTGCTGGTATTGAACCAGATTGGCCTTTTCAATCCCGGCCAGGGTGTGCGCCCGATCAACGGCAATTTCCAAATCGCCCAGTTCATCCACAAAACCGAGCTCGTAAGCCTGCTCGCCCGAAAGCACCCGGCCGTCAGCATATTCCACCCAGGAATCACTCAGCCGCCGGCCTTTGTCGCCCGAATTAACTCGGTTCATTTCCTGCGACTTTTTCCGGCCCAGAGCCACCACTCCTTTGAACTTCTGAAACGTCACGTCCACCAAATTCTGCACCATGGCCCGCTCTTCGTCCGTAATCTCCGCCTCGCGCTTCTGCCCGCTCAGCATGTCCTTGAATCTGCCGCTCTTGTAAACCTCCGGACGCACTCCCACCTTGTCCATCAATTCCCGGTAATTGTAGCCGTGCATCAACACTCCAATGCTGCCCGTAATGGTTAACTCGTGCGCCAC